>CAZKMM010000076.1:0-12987 GCA_964553915.1 uncultured bacterium | reverse complement strand
AGGAAGAGCAGAAAAAATTGATTGAACGGCTGGAGGCAAAGCCGGGCGACCTGTTAATGATTATGGCAGATAAATTTGAAATCACTAATGAGGCAATGGCTCAGCTCCGGCTGATGGTGGGAAAAAGACTGGGAATTATCCCGGAATCCGGCTTTAATTTCCTCTGGGTGGTGGACTTCCCGATGTTTGAATGGAGCGAGAGCGAAAAAAGATGGAAATCCACCCATCATCCTTTCACAATGCCCAAACCTGAGCACCTGGAATTCCTGGAAAAAGAACCAGGAAGAGTTAAAGCCCTGGCTTATGACCTGGTGGTAAATGGAGTGGAGCTGGGCGGAGGCTCCATCCGTATCCACCGCACAGACCTTCAGGAAAGAATCTTTCAGGTGCTGGGAATTGGTGAGCAAGAAGCAAAGATGAAGTTCGGCTTTCTCCTGGATGCTCTTAAATATGGTGCCCCTCCTCACGGCGGAATTGCCCTGGGCTTGGACCGCCTGCTTCAGCTTCTGGTCGGAGGAGATTCCATCCGGGATGTGATTGCCTTTCCCAAAACCCAATCTGCGGTGGACCTGATGTGCGATGCTCCCAGCCCGGTCAGCCCGGACCAGCTCAAAGAACTTCATTTAAAAATTGTTGAAGAAGAGTAAAAATCATCAAAGAAGCTGTTGAGCTTTTCAAGGAGTTTTAAAAACTATCCCACCCGGGCAAGAGAGAGAACCTTTCCATATCTTTTTTTCAGCTCCTTTTTCAAAGGAACAAGCTCGGCTCTTTGCCAGTCTGCCTTTTCTGCCCAGGCAAAAGCATCATTTCGGGCAAGGGAAAGCTCTTTAACATCCCGAATCAAATCCGCAAATTTTAAAGGAGGCATCCCGCTCTGGCGGGTGCCGAGAAATTCCCCTGGTCCCCGAAGCCGAAGGTCTGCCTCTGCAATCTTAAATCCATCTTGAGTCTCTGCCACCACCCGGAGCCTTTCTTTGGCAGATTCCGAAAACGGGGGATGTGCCACTAAATAGCAAACCGCCTCTTTCTCACTTCTTGCCACCCTTCCCCGAAGCTGATGAAGCTGGCTCAAGCCAAATCGCTCGCAGTGCTCTATTACCATCACCGTGGCATTGGGAACATCTATTCCCACTTCTATCACTGTGGTGGCTACCAGAATTTGAATCTCTCCAGCCCGAAACCGCTCCATTACCTGCTCTTTTTTCTCCGGAGGCATTCTTCCGTGAAGCAATCCCAGAGAAAATTCCGCAAAGACCCGCTCAGAAAGCTCTTTAAACTTCTCCGTAGCATTTGCCAGCTCCAGCCGGGCAGATTCCTCTACCAGAGGATAAACTATATAAGCCTGCTCCCCAGCCTCCACCCGAGCTTTAACCTCTCTCCAAGCCCGGGAAATCTCCCGGGCAAAAATTAAATGGGTTCTGGGCGGTTTTCTTCCCGGAGGAAGCTGGTCTAAAAGAGAAAGGTCCAGGTCCCCATAAGCAGTCATTGCCAGGCTTCGGGGAATGGGGGTGGCGGTCATTACCAGAATATGCGGGATGCGCTCTTTGCCTTTGGCTTTAAGCTGAGCCCTCTGTTTCACCCCGAACCGGTGCTGTTCATCAATAATTGCCAGCCCGAGCTTTTCAAATTCAACCTTTTGCTGGATTAAAGACTGGGTGCCCACTAAAAGCTTGAGCCTGCCAGAGCGAACCTGCTCCAAAATCTCCTCTCTCCTTTTTCCCCGCACCCCGGAAGTGAGCAGGGCACAGGAAATGCCCAGAGAATCCAGCCAGCGGTGAAAATTCAACCAGTGCTGTTCCGCTAAAACCTCGCTTGGCGCCATCACCGCCACCTGAAGCCCGGCAGAAATTACCCGCAGAGCAGAAAATAAAGCAACAATGGTCTTGCCCGCTCCCACATCTCCCTGAAGAAGCCGATGCATTGGCTTGCTCCGGGCAAGGTCCTGCTCTATCTCTTTAATCACCCGCTCCTGAGCCGGGGTAAGAGTAAATCCCAGGACCTGCCGGAGTTTTCTGCTCAGCCTCTCTCCTCCTCGCACCGGATAAGCCCGCTCCCCAGAAATCCCCCTCCGGCTCAAAGCTAAAGCCAGCTCCAGAAGAAAAAACTCCTGATAATACAACCTGCAATGCCAGACCGAACGCTTCTGATTCAAAGAAGAAATATCTGCCTCCTCTCCCGGAAAATGAAGGCTTTTAAGAGATTCTTTTAAGTCCGGCAATTTCCGAACCGCTCTTATTTCTGCCGGGACTATATCCGCCAGCTGGTCAGAAAATTCCTCCAGTGCCCGATGAATCAGGCTCCGAAACTGCTTTTGAGAAAATCCCTCTGGAAGGGAATAAACCGGAACAATCCTTGAAAAGCTCAAAGAATCCAGCTCTTCCCCGGGCTCTAAAATCTCCATCTCCGGATGCGCCATCTCTAAAATCGCTCCATACTTCCGAACCACCTGACAGGCAATCACCACCCTGCCCTTTTCCAGCCTCTCTTCCAGATAATTTCCCGGAGAATGAAACCAGCGAAGAAGTAAAGTTCCGCTTCCATCATCAATCACCGCCTGAAATCCCTGCCAGCTCCTTCCCCGAGCCCTGCCCACACTCACCACCTTACCCGCAACCACTGCCCGCTCCCCGATTTTTAAAGAAGAAATTTTTTTGTAATTCCTTCGGTCCTCATACCGATAGGGAAGGTAATAAAGCAGGTCCTCAATGGTATGGATACCTTTTTTCTCCAGCTTCTCGCTCAGCCAGGGACCTATCCCTTTTAAATACCGCACCGGACTTTTTAAATCTGTTTTTCGCTCCTCCCGAAATTTTCTTTTCCCCTCCTCTCCTTTTAAGAGCTTAAGCATTTCCTTAAGACGGGCTCTTTTTTCTTCCCCGCTCAGCCCCTCAAATCCCTGGCAGAGCTGATTTAATTGTATTTGAAGCTGGCGGTCAGAAATCCGGGCAAAATACTCCAATAAAGTTTTTTCCAGACCCTTTATCCGGCGAAGAGCAGGAAGGGAATGAGAAAGGAGCTTTTTCAAAAATTCTTCCGGGCTGGGATTCATTCAGAGCCTTTAAGATTCTGCTCCAGGATTTTAATCAGCTCCTGTGGTTTTTTCCCGTGCATCCTTGCCACCCAGGCAAGGGTTTCACTTTCCCTGCCTTTGCAATGCGGACAGTCCATTCTCAGCTTTTTGAACACCCGAACCAACTCCGGATATTTTTTAAGAAGCTGTGCAACAGTCATATCCGGAGAAATCTTCCTTTGAGCCATTGTGAAAAAATTTTAACAAAAATTTTCCTAAAGCAAAATCTCTAACAAATCCTCCGCAATAATTACCCTGCCGGAAAAATGCTCCTCCACCTGAGATTTTGTATCTGTCTCCAGCACCTTCGGATAAAAATGAACCAGTGCCAATCTCTTTGCTTCACTCTCCTGAGCAATCTTTCCTGCCTGAGCCGGGGTGAGATGCTCTCTGGTTTCTTTTTCTTCTGCCCAGCTTGCCTCTAAAATCAGCAGGTCCGCACCTGCTCCCAGCTCCCTTAACTCCGGACAATCCCCGCAGTCCCCGGAATAAGCAATTACCTTGCCCTCCAGCTCCAGCCGGTAGCCCAGACTGGAATCAGAATGAAAAACCGGAATAGAAATTACCTTTATCCCCTGAAAAAGGATATGATGAGCCCGGTCCGAAGGTAGCTCCTCTAAAATCAGCTCATATCCCCGGGGCAAAAACCAGCCAGAAAAAATCTGATTCATTTTTTCCAGAAGCTCTTTCAAGCCTTTTGCCCCGAACAAATAAAGCGGTTTTTGACGGGGATAGTCCGGATTACGCAGAGCAAATAAATAAGCAAACAAATCCAGGATATGGTCCGGATGAAAATGGGTGATAAAAATGGCGGAAAGGGAAAGATAATCTATCCCGGCTTCTGCCAGCCTGCCCAGAACCCCGGGTCCCATATCCAGCAAAATCCTCCGCCCCTCGCTCTCCAGATAAATTCCCGCACACCTTCGCTCCTTCAGGGGAATTGCGGTGCCGGTGCCAAGAAAAACAATTCTCATCAATCCTAGATTATATCCAGCTTTTCTTTTAATCCCAAGAAAGGAAAAGATTTAAGTTAAGATTTTCGCTTTATTGAGTTCTTTGAAGCTTTTGACAACCCTTTCTGGCTCAATTATACTCAAAATTCAGGATGGGAGAGGAGCTCTGGGAGAGAGAGGAACTGGAGGAACTCTGGTCCGAGCCCACCAGGAATCTCCGAAAACTTTTAGCGGAGCGGAAGCGGTGGTTTCGTGCTCTGGAGGTGGAGCAGAAGCAGAATAAGATTTTTGAGCTGGAGGTTCTTTTAAAGGGACTGGTTCGCTTTTCTAATCTGAATAATCACCCGATTTCTGACCGGAATAATTTATTCGCCCGGGATTTTACCGGCGAGCTGGAGGTAGTGAGGAATTCACTGGTTCGGGCGGTAATTCTGATCAGAACCCTTCTACCTGAGCCGGAGGCAAATATCCTGCATTTCCAGAATTATGTTGAGACCTGTCTGCTTAGTGATTACCAGCGGTCAGAGTTGATTTCCCGGGCCGTGCATCAGCGCACTCCCATAGAATCGCTTTATATCCTCTGCCATAGCCTGACTGATTATTCCGAGCTGGCGCAAAATCTGCTTCGGCTTAAAGAAAAGCCCTATCCGGTCTTTTACTACCTTCAGCAAATGATTTCCCGGGAGATTATCTCCAACCGATATTTTAATCCTTTCCGGGCACTGGGCTTCTCTCCTCATTATGATGTGATTCAATCTCCCCGGATTATTCGGGTGGTGCGGGGGATTGCTGAGCCGGAGGTAAAAAAGATTTTCTCTGCAGTGATTCTGCTTTTGTTCAAGCTTCTTCGGTATTTGAGCTTAATTCCTCAAAATACCCGGGAGCCTTCCCGACTGAGAGATTCGCTTTTAATTTTTGCTCTGGTCAAATCCGAGGCAAAGATTTTATCAAATGCTTTTGAAAATTTTGTTCCTGCGCGTCTGAAAGAAATTAACTTTGCCAATACCAAACAGGGAAAAGAAATGATTGAGCTTTTAGATTCCTTTGCCTTCCAGCTGGAAGTAGAGATGAAAAAAATCTTTGAGCTGGAAATCAAAGATGCTGGCTCAGTGCAGGAGCCAGAAGTTCTGGAAACCGGAATCACCCGCTCCCGGGGTCTGCTCACCAATATCTTCCAGCAGGCAATTATTGAGCTCTGTCGGGTGTTTGACCCAAGCCTGCGAGGAAGAGATGTTTTTAAAGATTTTTTAAGCCGGCTGGAGCAGTCCTTAAAACTGAGGCGGGATGTCTGGCTCTTTGCCCGGGTGCTGGCACAACTGGAAACAATTTTAGAAACCTGCGAAAAGGAGCGGAATCTGGAGCCAGTTTTTGATTATCTTGGCACCCTTCGGAATTTTGTTTATTATTACCAGAATATGAGTTTTCCTCTGGTGCGGGCTTATGACCGGGAAGAATTCCAGAAATTTTTTGACTATCTGAACGGAATTGAAGATAAAAAATTAGCTCAGCCAGAATTCCGGAAAAAATTTAAAAGAGAAATCCACAGCTTCCTGATGTTTTTAGAAGCTACTTTTACTGCCGTTAATCAGAGAGCAGAACTTCAGAATCTGCCCTTTGGAACCGAAGAAGCAGAGAAACTCCTCCGTCAGTTCCTCGCCTGAAGCTCAGAAAATGCCCGGACAAAAATTAGAAGAAATATTTAAACTTATTTCTAAGCCAGCCAGCCTGGAGCTGAGCCGGGCAGGTCCTTCCAGTGATAGCTGGCTGGTGGCAATGATTGCTCAAAAACTGGCTCGCCCGCTTCTTATCATCACCCCGGATGCCGGACAGAGAGAAAGAATCAAAAAGGAGCTGGAGCTTTTTTCTCAGCCGGCGCTGGGAACTTTTCCCGCGCTGGATTACTATCGCCCGAGCGGTTGCGAGCCAAGCCCGGAGCGGGTCGCCTGTCTCGCTCAGCTCATTGCCGGGAAAATAAATCTGGTCATTTCCGAGTCTCTGGCACTTTTTCAGCCCACGCTTTCGCCCGAGCAGTTAAAAGAATATCTCATTGTCTTAAAAGAAGGGAAGGAGCTGGAACGGGAAGAATTTATTCACAAGCTTTTGATTGCTGGGTATCAGGTAAGTGAGCGGGTGGAAGAAGAGGGAGAGTTGAGTGTTCGGGGTGGAATTATAGATTTATATCCTCCTCAAAGCCGGCTTCCGGTTCGGATTGAGCTTTTTGGAGAAAAGATTGAGAGCCTGAGACTTTTTGACCCGGAAACTCAACGCTCTCAGGAAAAAGTCTCAGAGGTGCTCGTCTATCCTGCCCGGGAGTTGATTTTAGAAGAAGAGCAGAGCTCCCGCTTAAAATCCCGGCTCTTCAAGCTGGCGGAAGAGCTAAAAAAACAGAGCCTCTCTGCTCAAACCAGTTATGTCCGCTCTTTAAGAGAGCTTTTAAATTCTCTGGAAAGAAAAGAGCCATTTTATTCTCAGGAGCGGTTTCTTTCCCTGGCAGGAGCCAGCTTCAGTCTTTTGGATTATTTAGACACTGATTGGCTTTTGGTGATTCTTGACCCGCTTTCCTGTGAAAAAGAGCTGGAAAGAACCCGGGAAAGATTTGCCCAGGAATGGGCAAGATTGGCTGGAGGTGGAAGTCTGGTTCCTCCTCCAGAAAAAATTCTTCTTCCTCCGGATAGGATAAAAGAAAAACTCAAAGAGGGTCAGAAAATAATTCTGGGAGCAACTCTTCAGGGAAAGCCGGAGCAAGATTTTGTTTTTGATTTTTCCAGCGAGCCTTTGATTAAGGCGGAGCCGGGGATTGTGCCCAATCCTTTATTTTCTATTCCGGCTCGTCTGAGCCGGGGTTCAGCTGAACCTCTGGCTCAGTTGAGCAGGGAGATTAAGAGATTAAATCAGGAGGGATTTAAGGTTATATTTGTTTCCAGCACTCTTTCTCAGGCGGAGCGTCTTGGCAATCTTTTGCCTCAGTATCAGCTTTACCCTGCGGAGCTGGAATCTAAAGAAGAGTTTTATCAACCTCGTTATCCGCTGGAGATAGGAATTGGAGAGCTGGAAAGGGGGTTCCAGGTTCCGGAGCTGGGGCTGGTAATAATCAGCGAGCAGGAGGTATTTGGCGAAAAAATTCCTCAGCCCCCTTCCCGAAAAAAAATTGACTGGAAAGAAGAAGACCTTTCTGACCTGGAACCAGGGGAGCCAGTGGTTCATATCCAGCACGGGGTGGGAATCTACCGGGGGATGAAACAGGTGCGGGTCATCAGTTTTGAGCGCTGGGATATGCTGAAACAAAAGGAGCGACCGAGCATCACCCAGCCCTGCCTGGAAATAGAATATGCGGAAGGAACCCGGCTTTATCTCCCGATTGATGAAATCAATCAAATCCAGAAATACCGCTCCACTTCTGAGCGGTTCCCAAAACTGGACCGGCTGGGAGGAAAAAGCTTTGAGCTGGCAAAGAAAAAGGCAGAGGAGAGCATAGAGAAGCTGGCAGAGGAGCTTCTGGAGCTTTATGCGGTTCGGGAGGCTTTTTCCGGCTATGCTTATTCACCTCCGGATTATCTGTATCAGGAGTTTGCTTCTCGTTTTGAATATGAAGAAACTCCAGACCAGACTCGGGCAATTGAAGAGGTAATCCAGGACCTCTGCCGAGCCAAGCCAATGGACCGTCTGGTTTTGGGAGATGTCGGCTACGGAAAAACCGAGGTAGCCATCCGAGCCAGCTTCATTGTAGCAATGGAGGGGAAACAGGTAGCAATGCTCTGCCCGACCACGGTTTTAGCTCAACAGCATTATGATACTTTCCGCCGACGATTAAAGGATTATCCTTTTGAGGTGCGAATGCTCAGCCGGTTTCAGAGCCGAAGCGAGCAGAAAAAAATTATAGAAGAGCTTAAAGCCGGAATTTGCGATATTGTCATAGGCACCCATCGGCTGTTAAGCAATGATGTTCAGTTCCGGGAGCTCGGACTTTTGATTATAGATGAGGAGCAGAGATTCGGGGTGGTGCAGAAGGAGAAAATAAAACAGTGGAAAAAAACCGTTGATTGCCTGACTTTAAGTGCGACTCCTATTCCCCGCACCCTGCAAATGGCAATGCTCGGGCTCAGAGACCTTTCTATGATTAACACTCCTCCACCGGGACGAAAAGAGATTCACACCGAGCTGATTCATTTTGACCCGGAGCTGATTCGGGAAGCCATCCTGCGGGAGCTGGAAAGGGAAGGTCAGGTATTTTTTGTCCACAATCGGGTAGCTGGAATTGACCAGCTTGCCCGCTGGCTTGCCCGGCTGGTGCCGGAGGCAAGAATCCGCATTGCCCACGGACAGATGCCGGAAAAAGAGTTAGAAAAAGTGATGCGGGATTTTTACCAGCATAAACTTGACCTTTTAGTCTGCACCGCAATTATTGAAAGCGGGCTGGACCTTCCCCGGGCAAATACCATTATCATTAACCGGGCAGACCAGTTTGGTCTGGCACAGCTTTATCAACTTCGGGGAAGAATCGGAAGAAGCGGAGTGCAGGCTTATGCTTATCTGGTCATTCCTTCCCGGCAGGCAATTCGGGGAGATGCCCTCAAGCGACTAAAGGCACTTCGGGAGTTCACTGAACTGGGCTCTGGATTTCGGCTCGCAGCTTATGATTTAAAAATTCGGGGAGCAGGAAATCTTTTGGGAAAGGAACAGAGCGGGCATATCAGCCGGATTGGTTATGAGCTTTATCTTCGGCTTTTAGAGCGAAAGATTCGCCAGCTTAAAGGAGAGAAAGTTGAAGAAGAATTTGAGCCCAAGCTCAAGCTGGCAATTCCTTCTTATCTTCCTGAGGAATATGTCCCGAGCGATTCCGAGCGACTGGGCTGGTATAAACGGCTGGCAATGGCAGGAGATGAAAAAGAGTTGGAAAGTCTTCGCCAGGAACTTCTGGACCGCTATGGAAAAATTCCGCTGGAGGGAGAAAATCTCCTGGGAGCCATCAGGGTAAAAATCTGGATGCGGAGGCTTCGGGTGCCAGAGCTGGAAGCTCAGGACAGCATTGCCCGAATCCGCTTTGAGCCGGAAAGCAGGATAAATTTAGCCCGGCTTTTGGAGCTGGTAAGAGAAAGCCCGGAGCAGTTCCGCTTTACCCGGGACCAGCGCCTGATTTTTCAGGCAAAAAAGGGAAAGAAAATTTTTTCTGAACTGGAAAAGCTTTTTAAGACAATCCGGGCAGATACCGGATAAAAATTCCTCCGCCTATTTCCTTTGCAGAAAAATTACTCCCAGTTTAAAATAAAACCGCAATGGTTTCAGGCAGGAAAAAGCTGGTTCTGGTGGATGGCAGTTCTTACATTTTCCGGGCTTATCATGCCACGGAGCGACAGCGTCTGAGCACCTCCAAAGGCTTTCCCACCGGTGCCACTTATGTATTTACCAATATGCTGAATAAACTTTTAAAAGAGGAAAAGCCGGACTATCTGGTGGTGGTATGGGATGCACCGGGCAAGACCTTTCGGGAAGAGGTTTATGAGGAATACAAAGCCAACCGCCCGGAGGCACCCGAGGATTTAATCCCGCAATTTCCCTACATCCGGGAGATTGTTCAGGCACTGGGAATCCCGACTTTAGAAAAAGAGGGATATGAGGCAGATGATGTCATTGCCACGGTGGTAGAAAAGCTCAAAGGAAATCCCCAGCTGGAGATAGTGATTGTTTCGGGCGATAAGGATATGGGGCAGATTCTCGCTTCCGGAGTGAAAATCCTGGATACAATGAAGGAAAAAATCACCACCCCAAAGACCATTCAGGAAAAATACCAGCTCAAGCCCGAGCAATTGATTGATGTCTTTGCCCTGATGGGAGATAAAATTGATAATGTCCCGGGAGTGCCGGGCATTGGAGAAAAAACCGCACTCGCTCTGATTCAGAAATTCCAGAGTCTGGACAATCTTTATCAAAACCTGGACCAGGTGCCAGAAAAAATCCGGGAAAAGCTCATTCAGTATAAAGACCAGGCATATCTAAGCAGAAAATTGATTCAATTAGATACCAGAGTGCCTCTGAAATTCAAGCTGGAGGATTTTAAAATCCAGAAGCCAGACCGGGAAAAACTATTAGAACTTTTCCGGGAGCTGGAATTCCACAAGCTCCTTGCCGAATATGCGGAGGAAAGCCCCAAAGTCCAGCGGGAAAATTATGAGCTAATTTTAAAGAAGGAAGACCTGAACCTGCTCATCAAAGAGCTGGAAGCAAAAAAAGAATTTTCCTTTGATGTAGAAACCACCTCGCCTGACCCGATGAGAGCAGAGCCAGTGGGATTCTCATTCGCTACTGAGGCGGGGAAAGCCTGGTATCTTCCCTTTGCTCACCGGCTCAAGCTGGGAGAAAAACAGCTGGAAAAAGAAGAGGTTTTCAAAAGTCTGACCCCGCTTTTAACTGCAGAGAATTTCAAGAAAATCGGACAAAATTTAAAATACGATTATATTGTCCTGAACCGGGCAGGGCTGGAACTTAAAGGAATTTATTTTGATACAATGATTGCCTCTTATCTGGTCAACCCCCGGAGAAAAACCCATAACCTGGAGGAGCTGGCACTGGAATATCTCGGTCATAAGATGCTCAGCTTTAAGGAGATTGCCGGGAAAGGAAAAAGCCAGAAGCTCTTTTCAGAAATAGATTTAAAAACTGCCTGTCAGTATTCTGGAGAGGATGCGGACATCACCTATCGGCTTTATCAGAAGCTTGCTCCTCTTTTAGCTGAGCAGGAGCTGGAGAAATTATATTATGAGCTGGAACTGCCTTTAATGCTGGTTCTGGCAAGGATGGAGATGGCAGGAGTAAAGGTTGATGAAAAAAAGCTCAAGAGCTTAAGCCAGGAACTGCGCGAGCGAGAGGAAAAAATCAAAAAGGAAATCTTTGAGATGTGCGGGAAGGAATTTAATCTGGACTCTCCCCGCCAGCTCGCAGAAGTGCTCTTTGACCAGCTCAAACTCCCCCGCAAGAAAAAAACCAAAACCGGCTATTCCACCAGCTATGAGGTGTTGGTGGAGCTGGCTTCCCTCCATCCTCTTCCTAAAAAGGTGATAGAGTATCGGAGCCTGGCTAAGCTCCGCTCCACCTACACTGATGCACTTCTGGAGCTGATTGACCCTGAAACCGGAAGGATTCATACCTCTTTTAATCAAACCATTACTGCCACGGGCAGGCTTTCCAGCTCTGAGCCCAATCTTCAAAACATCCCTGCCCGCACTCCAGAAGGAAGGAAAATCCGCCAGGCATTTATTGCCGAGCCGGGCTACAGGATTCTCTCTGCAGATTATTCTCAAATTGAGCTCCGCATCCTGGCTCATTTTTCCGGCGAGCCCGGTTTAATTAAAGCATTTGAGCAGGGAGAGGATATTCATAAAAACACCGCGGTGAGGGTTTTTGGAGTCAAGCCTGAGCAAGTTGATGAGGAGCTACGCAGAAGAGCCAAGGTGATAAATTTCGGGGTGATTTATGGAATGAGTGATTTTGGCTTGGCGCAGGAGCTGGGCATTGACCAGAAAGAAGCGAAAAAATACATTGAGCAATACTTTGAGCAGCATCCAAAGGTGAGAAAATTTCTTGACCAGATTTTAGAGCAGGCACGAAACAACCTTTATATCACCACGATTTTAGGAAGACGCTGTTATTTCCCGGATATAAACAGCAAAAACCAGATAGCAAGGAAATCTGCCGAGCGGGAAGCAATCAATGCCCCAATGCAGGGAAGCGCGGCAGACATCATCAAAAAAGCAATGGTTAAAATAGATGCCTTGTTGCGGGAAAGAAAAATGAAAAGCAAAATGATTCTTCAGGTGCACGATGAGCTGGTTTTTGAGGTGGCAGAGGAGGAGATTGACCAGTTAAAGGAGCTGGTAAAAAAGGAGATGGAATCCGCGGTAAAGCTCCGGGTTCCCATCAAGGTGGAGATCGGGATTGGAGACAACTGGGAAGAGGCACATTGAATTTTAACCGCAAAGACGCAAAGTAGAGTTATAAAAAGCAGAAGCTCAATTTTATTTCCGTAAGTTCAGAAAAGGGGCTTACTTATCAATTGCGGTTTTTTGCATTTTAACTGGCAGGAGGTTAGTAAGGTCAATATGCCGGGAAGCGGAAAGAATCTCTATTCCCACCAGCTTGCCTGAGGCAGAGAAATCTAAGGTAATATCATCATCTACTGGCTTGCTCACCACCTTACGAGCCCGCCCCAGCTTGATATAAAGAAGGTCATATTTAGAATCATAACTGATTTTCATCCCCGTCCTCCCAGCTCCCAAAATAAACTTTAACCGTAATCACCACCAACTCGTCTTTCTCCTCAACATATATTACCTCAACCTTTTTCTCCGGATACCAATCCCCCAACCATTCTTTATTATACATAAAAATTTTTGACCGGGCACCTCTGCCTCTCTTTGCGGAAATTTCCCTGCCAGTTTTTAATGTCTCTATAACTTCTTCTTCATCAGCTCCCCTTTCCATCATCCTCAACCTTGCATGAGGTAGAATTTTAAACTTCTTCACCAAAGCGAATTTTAACTAACCTGCAATGAAATTACAAACTTTAAATTTAATTAGAAAAAAATTCTTCCCGAGCTTTAAAAACCCGCTCCTGTTCCTAAACAAACTTTATCTCTACCGCGAAGAACTTAAAAGTTCTTTATTTTTCTCTGCGTCCCTGCGGTGAAAACAATCAACCGCAAAGACGCAAAGGTTTTGGGAAAAATAACCAAAGCCCCCTAAGTTCCTAAGCCTTTCATCTCCTGCCAGAACCTGGGGCGGAGCCAGAAAATCAATAAAATCCCTGCCAGAACCATAATTATTCCGCTTAAAACAAAGCTCTCTCTAAACCCCCATTTCTGGTTAATCACCCCGCCCAGGTTGGCAAAAATAAAATAGCTTAGGTTTCTAAACATCACCACCTCTGCCCAGCTCCCTCCTGCCCGGCTCTTGGCAAAAGCCAAGGAAGCA
>CAZKMM010000075.1:4254-13059 GCA_964553915.1 uncultured bacterium | reverse complement strand
CTTAGACTGATAATACTTCCTTGCAGTCTCCTTAATTGCCGGGTCTATCTCCAGAATCTGCTCTATGATTCCGGGAATTTTCAATAAATCCCTGAGAAGCTTTCCCCTGGCGTCTTTTTTCAATTGCCCTTTAAGCTGAGCCAGATATAAAGCAAAAAGATAAAGAATTGCCAGCTGGGTAATAAAAGCCTTGGTGCTGGCAACTCCAATCTCAGGACCTGCCCGGGTGAAAATCACCTGGTCTGATTTCCTTGCCAAGGTGGAGCCCAAAACATTGCAAATCGCAAGGGTTTTTGCAGAACACTTTTTTGCTTCTTCCATTCCGGCAATGGTATCTGCGGTCTCTCCGCTCTGGCTAACCAGAATCACCAGAGTTTCAGAATCCAGAATCGGCTGGCGATAGCGGAACTCACTGGCAATTTCACAGGAACAGGGAATTCTTGCCAGCCCTTCAATCCAGTATTTCCCTACCAGGCTGGCGTGATATGCGGTTCCGCAGGCGGTAAGATGAATTTTTTCGCACCGGGAAAGGAATTTTTCAAATTCAGGCTCAAGCTCATCAAACCTTACCCGGTCTTTTTCCATCTCCACTCTTCCTGCCAGAGTATCAGTCAGAGCCCGGGGCTGTTCAAAGATTTCCTTGAGCATAAAATGCTTGAACCCGGCTTTTTCTGCCATTGACGGGCTCCAGCTCACCTCAAATGGAGCCCGGTTTATAGTTCTGCCCTGCCTGTCTTTGAGCAAAACCTGATTTTTGGTAATAACCGCAAATTCCTCATCCTCCAGGGGAATCGCCTTTCTGGTATATGGAAGCAGGGCAGGAATATCACTTGCTACCAGATTCTCTCCTTCTCCAATTCCCAATACCAAAGGACTAAAGCGTTTAAAGGCAAAGAGCCTATCTGGCTCATTTTCTATAATCATTACTACCGCAAAGGCACCTTTAAGCTGGCGGAGGGTTCTTTTAATGGCAGATTCCACTCCTGAGCCATTTTTTAACTCCTGGTCAATAAGATGAGCAATAACTTCTGAATCGGTCTCAGAACTGAAGGTTCTTCCTTTTTTACTCAGGCTCTTTTTTAACTCCAGATAATTTTCAATAATCCCGTTATGAACCAAAGCCACTTTCCCAACCTGATGAGGATGGGCATTTTTTTCACTGGGCCTGCCATGAGTTGCCCAGCGAGTATGACCAATTCCCAGATTCCCTTTTAAACCAGCCCGGGAAACCGCCTGCTCCAGCTCGCTGATTTTTCCCTCCCGACGAACCCGCTTAATCCCACCCCGGGAAAGCAGGGCTATTCCCGCAGAATCATAGCCCCGATATTCCAGCCTCTTCAGCCCCTCAATTAAAATCGGGCAGGCATCCCGCTCACCAATATAACCGATAATCCCACACATTGTTTATTTTCTTTTAGATTTTTTCTTTTTAGCCTTTGCCCAATTGGACTTGACCACCTGCCGGGAACGAGCCAGCGCCAGGGAATGAGCTGGAACATCCTCAGTGATGGTGGAGCCAGAGCCGATATAAGCCCCTTTCCCGACCCGCACCGGAGCAATAAACTGAGTATCACTTCCCACAAAAACCTCATCTTCTATTACGGTTTGATGCTTTCTCTCTCCGTCATAGTTGCAGGTGATGGTGCCACAGCCGATATTGACATTCCTGCCCACAATCGCATCTCCCAGATAAGTAAGATGAGAAGCTTTGGTCTCATCTCCAACAATAGCTTTTTTCAGCTCAACAAAATTCCCGATTCGGGCTCTTTTCCCCACTACCGAGCCCGGGCGAAGATGTGCCATCGGTCCGATAGTTGCCCCGGATTTTATCCGGCTCTCCTCAATTACCGAACCCTGCCGAATCTCTACCTCATCCTCTATAACAGAATCAATAATTCTTACCCCTGTCTGAATCCAGCACTTTTTCCCAATCCGGGTATGCCCTAAAATTCGGGCACCAGCTTCAATTACAGTATCCTGACCTATTTTTACCTCGGGTCCGAGCATTACCTGCTGGGGAGCTTCTATGGTGATTCCTTTATCCATCCACTTTTGGTTAATTCTCATCTGGAGAATGTGGAATGCCTGAGCCAGGTCTTTTCTGCTGTTTATCCCCAGAGTCTCCTGCCAGTCAGGAACCTGATAATCCGCTACCTTCCTGCCCTCCTCCACCGCAATCTTCACCAAATCAGTTAAATAATATTCCTTTTGCTGATTGTCCGGCTGAATCTTTTTTAAACCCGCTTTGAGAAATTCTGCCCGGACACAATAAACCCCGGCATTTACCTCACAGATAGCTCTCTGCTCCGGGCTGGCATCTCTATCCTCAACAATCCCAACAACCTCTTTGCCCGCTCTTAAAATCCTCCCATACCCGCTCGGGTCAGGCATAATCGTGGTTAAAATGGTTAAATCTGCCCTGAATTTATTATGAACCGAGACCAGCTTCTTCAGGGTCTTAAGACGAAAAAGCGGAGCATCGCCATAAAGGATTAAAACCGAGCCAGAAAAATTTTTAAGCTGGCTCAAAGCGCAGGCAACCGCATCTGCGGTCCCTCGGGGAGCAGGCTGAAGGGCAAATTTCACTTTTTTTTCTTGAAGGGCTCTTTTAATCTCTCCTCCGTTTTTCCCAACCACCACAATGATTCGCTTTGTGCCAAGCTGTTCTGCCCACTCCAATGGGTAGAAAATGATTGGTTTTCCTAAAAGTAAATGAAGCACCTTGCTGGTGGAGGTCTTCATTCTTTTGCTTTCCCCACCAGCAAGAATGATAGTAACCTCTATCGCCATTTTTTTCTCCTGTCTGCTAGTATAAAAAAACTTCTCGGACTTGGCAATTTTTAGTCCGCGGAATTGAAACTAAATTCTGAGGAAAAAATTCCGAAAAAAAACAAAATGAACCCGCCCCTGGAAATAATTGGCTACCTGAACCTCCTTACCGCTTTTCTAGCCCTTACCGCTGGAAATCTGGTTATCTCTCGTCCCCGCACCTCATTTAATTTGATAATTTATCATTTATTTTATGCCATTAGTGTCTGGTCAATTTTTCATTTTCTCGGGATAAATGCTTCCACCCCAAGCCAGGCACTCTGGTTTTATGCCTTAAGCTCTCTGGGCTGGTCGCCATTTCCGATTTTTCTTTTCTATCTTGTCTATCTGCTGGTATATAATCGCTGGCAAAGGACTCCGGTTAAATTTAAAATACTTTTAACCATTCCACCGCTTTTATTGTCAACCTGGATTCTCTCAGAACCGGACTATTTTTACCAGGTAAAATATACTTCGCAAGGGTATCTTAAAGAACTGGCTCCCGGATGGAAATTTATCTATCTTTACTGGCTCATCATAGGAGTGACAAGTTTGGGCTTGGTCCTTTTTAAATTTCTTCCCAGAAGAGACTCTTACAACCAAGAACAGAAAAAATTAATTAATCTTGCTCTTTATATGGTTCTTTTTCTTTTTGGCTTTCATTTTGGAATTTCAAAGCTCTTTGGTAGTAATTTTCTCCTGGGACCCGCAATTGTATTTCCTTTAATAATGATTGTTTTTAAATATATGGAGCGGTTAAATCTTTTCAGAACTTATAAAGAAATTATGTTTGAATACGAAAAAATCAAGCTCCTTTATGAAAATACCAGGGCTCTAATAGAAATTAATGACCTGAATGAATTATTAAACACCATTGCCCAAAACGCTAAAAAAGCCACCGGAAGCAGAGCGGTTGCCATTACTTTATTTGAAAATAATCTCTCTATTACCAAAGTTCTGGCAGGACTGAACAGCCCCCTGATTAAAAAAGGATTTGAACTCGCAGGAATTAATCCCATCAATTTTAAGCTGAAAATAAAACCAGAGAGGATTTCCTGCCGATTAATTCAGGAAAAGAAAAGCTTTTTGGTTAAAAGCTTCTGGAAGCAAATAGACCAAATTATTCCCAAATGGCAGGCGGACCTTGCCCAAAAAATTGCCGGAATCAAGGTTATGGTTAACACGCCTATTATTATGGATGGAGAATGTATCGGCACAATAATATATGCCAGCACCGAAAAAGTTGATGAAGAAAAGCTTAAATTTTATGAGATGTTTACCAATCAGGCATCCCAGGCAATAAAAAAGGCAAAATTAATTGAACAAATTCAGCGTGCAAATCAGGAGCTGGAAAGAAAGGTGCAGGAGCGAACCCGGGAGCTGGAATTGGCTAAAATCCAGCTGGAGAAATATTCTCAAAATCTGGAAAAAGAGGTAGAAAAGCAGACCCGGGCTCTGCGGAAGGCAAGTGAAAAGATGGTAGAGCTGGCGCATCTGGCGGGAAAAGCGGAAGTGAGCGCCGGGATTCTTCATAACATTGGCAATGCTCTGAACACAATTTATGTTCGGATGGACCGGCTTCAAGAACTCTGTGCCCGGCTAGCCCCGGAAGATATGAAAGAGATATTCCTCAAGCATCTTCTTTCTTCTGAGGGGATAAAGAAGCTTAGCTCCTGCATTTCTTACCGAGAACGGGTTAAAGAGTATATAAATTTAAAAATGGAGGAGCTAACCAATATCAAGCAGGAGGCAGAGAAAAATTTTCAGCACCTCAGGAACCGAATTGAACATATCGGAGAAATTCTCTCCCTGCAAAAAAATTATAGCTCGGGCAAAACCTTTAAAGAACCTCTCCAGATAAATCAAATAATAGAGGATGCTCTTAATATGCTGGAGGATTCCATTCAAAAGAGACAGGTGCAAATTGAGCTGAAATTAGATGAAGCCCTGCCTTTAATCTACCAGAGCCGGGGTCAGCTCCTTCAGGTGGTGGTTAATCTTTTAAAAAATGCTTTGGAGGCAATGGATGGGTCGCCCCCGGAAAACCGCCAGCTCAAAATCCAGAGCCAGAAGGAAAACGGGCAGATTAAAATTGTTATTACTGATTCCGGGGTGGGAATAGAAAAGGAGAACTTGGATAATATCTTTCAATATGGATACAGCACCAAGAAAAACAGCCAGGGAATAGGTCTTGCTATAAGTAAATATCTGGTTAAGCAGATGGGAGGAGAAATTTATGTCCAAAGCCCGGGCAAAGGCAGGGGAGCCAGTTTCTTCATTATCCTGCCAGTAGAAATCCCCCAACAAGAATTTTCCCAAAAATCAGTTGCCTGAGCAAAAGTTATTTTTGCTTATTTTTTTAAACTTAAAATAAATTAAAACTTCTTTTTTATTTTCCGAAAAAATTTAAGATGGAGCTTATTAAACTACTCTATTATGCGGAGCTGGCAATAGCTTTTTTCGGCTTTTTTCTGGCGGGAAAAGTTTTTTCTCAGCCAAAAACTAAATTCAATTACAGTGTTGCTTATCTTTTTTTAATTTTAGGTTTTTGTGGAGTTTTTGACTTTTTGAGCTATACTGCGGAAAATCCAGGTGAGGCAGAATTTTTTAATCATCTCTCTGCTCCCTTCTGGACCGCACTTCCTTTTGGCTTCTTTTTAATGACCAGAAGACTCTTTGAAAAACTCTTTCCGGTAAAAAATCGCACCCTTTTTATCCATCTTTTGGGAATTATCTTGATGAGCGGGATCGCGATTATTCATCCGGAATGGTTCTGCGTTTTAAAAAAAATCAATCACCACTACCTCTTGCTCAGAAGTTCAGACCCGAGGTATTTCCTCTATGTCGTTTACTATCTGGCATATATTTCTTATTTATTTTATTTTCTGAGCCGATTATTGATTATAAAAAATTCCCTGCCGGAAAATCTAAGAAAAGTCCTTCGGATTTATCATTATGCTTTTTCTTTTTTATGTGTTTATTCTCTGGGAATTTATCTTTTAGCCAGAGAGTTTGGCTATCGCACCGATTTAATTTTTCATCCGGGATTTTTTCTCACGAGTATTTTTATCTATTTCTCCATCGTCCGATTAAATCTTCTGAAAACCTACCCCCGTCTGGAACTGGAATATCATCAACTTCAGCTTGTTTTCCAGAATAGTCAGGCACTTTTAAATGTTGATGACCTGGAGGAGCTTCTCCGGATTATTGCCCGGAATGCCCGGAAAGCCACCCGATGTCGTGCGATTGCCATTACCAGATATGAGGATAATGCTTTTGTGGTTCGGGCTTTTGCCGGGCTGGATAATCCTCTGATTAAAAAAGGCTTTGAACTTGCCGGAATTCATCCGGTAGGATTAAGGGTTCCGGTTAATCCCGAAGGATTTACCCATCGCCTGGCAAAAGAAAAAAAGCCCATCATCCTTCGGGATTTTTATGAACAAATAGGAGGGATAATTCCCAGGCATCTGGCAAGACTGGCTCAGCTAGTGGGGGGAATTAGAGTAATGGTCAACAGTCCGCTTCTTGTTAACCAGCAGTTGATTGGAACCATTGTTTATGGGGTGAGCCGGGAGATTGATGAGAGGGAGCTGGACCTGATGGAGATGTTTACTCAACAAGCCGCCCAGGCAATTAAAAAAGCAATGCTTTTGGAGGAAATTCGCCAAGCCAACCTGGAGCTGGAGAAAAAGGTCCAGGAGCGAACCCGGGAGCTGGAAGAAGCCAGGCTTCAGCTTCTGGCTTATTCCCGAAATTTAGAAGAAGAGGTAAAAAAGCAGACGGAAAAATTAAAGGAAACTCATCAGAAACTGGTAGAGCTGGCCCATCTGGCGGGCAGAGCAGAAGTTTCTGCAGGAGTAATTCATAACATTGGTAATGCTTTAAATACCGCATTTATTCGGCTCCAGCGAATAGAGGAGATTTTAGGAAATTTAAATTTTTCTGCTTTTCAGGATTCTCTTATTCAGGGAGAGGGTGAAGGGTTGGAACAGCGTTTAAAAACTGAGCCGGATTTTGCGAAAAAGCTCCTCACTTATCTGGAGCTAAAAACCAAGGAGCTTAATCAGTTAAGAGACCAGCTTCAAGTAAATTTCTCCCAGCTAAAAAAACGGATTGAACATATCAATGAAATCATCCGCCTCCAGCAAAATTATTCTCTCAGAAGCGGGCTCAAAGAATTCATAGGAATCAACCAGCTGGTTGAAGATACCATTTCAATGATGGAAGATTCCATTTCTAAGCGAGGAGTGGAATTAAAACTGGAGCTATCTCCAAAGCTTCCTTTGATTTACCAGAACCGAAATCAGGTCATCCAGATTTTAATGAACCTGATAAAAAACGCCCTGGAAGCCCTGGAAGAAAATCCTCCCTCCAACCGAAAATTAAAAATTACCACCCGGCGGGCAGGAAAGAACATAGAAATTATCGTGGAAGACAATGGAAAAGGCATTCCGCCCGAACACCTAGATAAAATCTTTGATTATGGCTTCACCACCAAAGCCAATGGGAAGGGAATTGGACTTCATATCAGTGCTCTTTTTGCCCGGATTGGGAATGGACAAATTCTCGCTCAGAGTGATGGTCCGGGCAAAGGAGCACGCTTTACTCTTATCCTTCCTTCTGCTCAAGAAAAATTTCTGGCAAAGGAGGTAGCTTAATGAACCGGAGAATTTTGGTAATTGACGATCAGGAGGAGGTTTTAAAGGACTATCAGGAGATTTTATCTCCCAGATGTTTAACTGATGAAAAAATTTCTCAGTTAGAAGCAGAACTTTTTGGAAAAAAATCCTGCCAAACTTCGCCTGCTCAACCGGCTTATGAGGTATATCTTGCCCGGCAGGGAAAAGAGGGATACGAGATTGCTAAAAAAATGAAAGAAGCCGGCACCCCCTTTGCTGTGGCTTTTATTGATATGAGGATGCCTCCGGGATGGGATGGGCTTGAGACCGCCCGGAGAATCCGGGAAATTGACCCAGAGGTGGAAATTGTCATTATCACCGCTTATTCGGACCGGGACCGGATGGAAATTGTAGAAAAATTGGGAGAGCCCAGCAAACTTCTTTATTTAAAGAAACCCTTTGATATTGAGGAAATCCGCCAGCTTGCCCTGGCACTGACCGAAAAATGGAATCTGGAACAAAAAGAAAAAAGACAAAAAGAGCTTTTAAAAGAGCTTCTGCTCCGGATCAATCAGATAAAAAATCTTGGGCTCAGCGATCTAGATAAACTCTTAAACTTTATCTTTAACCAAATGCTTAATCTCCTAGATGCAGATAGCGGTCTGCTCATCCAGATTGACTCCAAAAATAAAGAATTAAATTTCAAATGCCTCAGCGGAAGATTTCAAAGCCCAGAATTATTAAAAGGTTCAGAAATGAAAAATTTAAAAAATCTTATCCTTGAACGATTTGAGAAAATGGAGGGCTGTTTTAAATTTAACGGCTATAAACTGATACCTTTTTATGTGGTGGAATATGACCGATTGGTTTTGGTGGTTGAGAATCCCAAGGAAGAACTTTTAGACCAAGAGCTTTTAAGAATCTTTGTGGAAAATGTCTCTTCTGCCATAGATACCGCTTATATCTATGAACGGCTTTACCAATCTCACCGCCAGTTAGAAGAAGCAAACCGCCAGCTTCAGGAATACCAACAGGACCTAGAGAGAAAAATCCAGGAGCGCACCCGGGAACTTCACCAACTTAATGAGCTTCACAAAAATATTATTGACCATGCAGGGATTGCAATCCTGACCATTGATGAGCAGGGAATAATCCGCTCGGTTAACCGAACCAGTAAACAAATTTTGGGTTATCTTCCTGAAGAAATGATTGAGAAAAAGGTGGAGGAATTCCATTCTCTTGCCAGAGAATTCTTTAAAATCTTGAACCAAAAACCGGAGCAGGAATTTCCCTGGGAGAGAGAGGTGGAATTAAAAAAGAAGTCCGGGGAGTCTTTCCCGGCTCATCTTACCATCTCCCGGGTAAAAATGTCTGAGCC
>CAZKMM010000075.1:0-4154 GCA_964553915.1 uncultured bacterium | reverse complement strand
CAAAAACGACCGGTAAAAATCAATGAGGTGATTAAAGAAATAGGCAAACTTCTGGGAAAAACCATTCATAAGAACATAGAAATTCAAACCGAACTGGAAGAAAATCTTCCCTTAATTTTGGGAGACCCGGCTTTGCTTCAGCAGGCACTTTTAAATTTAGGAGTAAATGCCCGGGATGCAATGCCACACGGAGGAATTTTAAGATTTGAAGCCCATCGGAAAAAAATTCAAACCAAATTCGGAGAACTGATTCCCGGAGAATACATAGAAATTGTGGTAGAAGATACCGGAATTGGCATTCCTGGAGAAATCAAAGAGCATATTTTTGAGCCTTTCTTTACTACCAAAGGTCTGGAAAAAGGCACCGGTTTGGGACTGGCAACGGTTTATGGAATTGTCAGGAATCATCGGGGAGAAATTTTTGTGGAAAGTGAGCCGGGGCAAGGGGCTCGCTTTACGATTCTGCTTCCTGTTCCAGATGAAAAGGAGCTTAAAAGCTCGGAAGAAAAGCCTGCTCCCCTGACTGGCTTTCTAAAAGGAGAAGGAAAGATTCTTTTGATTGATGATGAGGAGTTCCTTTTAAAGCTGGCAGAGATTCGGCTCGGCAAAAAAGGCTATCAGGTTCTGGTTGCTCGCTCTGGAGAGGAAGCTTTAAAGCTGATTCAAGAAAATCCCGATATCCGGGTAGTGGCAATGGATATGATTATGCCGGGATTAAGTGGCAAGGAATTATTTGCTGAAATTAAGAAGCTTAATCCAAACCTCCCGATTATTTTAATCAGCGGATACAGTTATGAAGGTGATGCGGAAGAGCTGATGGAAAAAGGTGCCATTGGATACCTGCAAAAGCCTTTTATCTTTGATGAGCTGGTTCAGATAATTGAAAAGAATCTCGCCCGCTCACCAAAACTAAATGCCTCTGAGAAATAATCGCTCCTTCTTCGCAAGAGCTTCTTTAGCAAAATCAAAAAAAATGATATTATTTTCTAGAAATGGGGCAAAGATATTCCCGAAGAGATTTCATTAAATCTTTATCTTTAGGAGCGGGTCTTTTAATTCTTCCCGGAATCAGCCGGGGAATAAAAACCGACCAGCACCTGCCAAATATCCTCTGGCTGGTAAGTGAAGATACCCCTCCCTGGTTCGGCTGTTATGGAGATAAATTCGCTCATACCCCTAATCTTGACCGGCTGGCTCAAAAAGGAATTATTTATGAAAATGCCTTTGCCAATGCCCCGGTCTGTGCTCCTGCCCGCTCCACCCTGATCACTGGAGTTTATGCCAGCAGTTTAGGAACCCAGCATATGAGGAGTTTTCAGCCTATTCCCGGCTTTATTCACTGCTTTACCGAGTATCTTCGCCAGAAAGGTTATTACTGCTATAACCACTTCAAAACCGATTACAACTTTGAAAAATTCCCCAAGCTTGCCTGGGATAAATGCGGAGCAGAGCCAGATTTTAAAAAGCTCAAATCCCGCCAGCCTTTCTTTGTTATGCTTAATTTTGGTGCCACCCACGAGGGAAAACTTCATAAAAGTCTTCCAACCAAGCACGACCCACAAAAAATTCATCTTGCCCCATATCATCCAGATACCCCCATCTTCCGGCACGATTACGCCCAGTTTTATGACCTGATCTCTAAAATGGATGAGCAAATTGGCAATACCCTGAAAAAACTGGAAAATGAAGAACTGAGCGAAAATACCATCATCTTTTATTTCTCCGACCACGGAGGGATACTTCCCGGAAGCAAAAGATTCCTTTATGATTCCGGCACCCGGGTGCCTCTGATTATTTATTTCCCGAAAAAATTTCAGCATCTGGCACCTGCCCCTCCTGGCTCCCGGATGAAAAGGCTGGTAAGCTTTGTGGATTTTGCTCCTTCTATTCTGAGCCTGCTCGGGCTGGAAATCCCAGATTATATGCAGGGCTCGGCTTTTCTGGGCGAGCAAAAGACCGCCCCGCCTGAATATGTTTATCTCTTCCGGGGACGAATGGACGAGCGGTATGATATGAACCGGGCGATAAGAGACGCTCGCTTTAAATATATCCGGAATTTTTATCCCCATTTTCCCCGGGGCAGATATATTTCTTATCTTTGGAAAATGCCTTCAATGCAGGAATGGGAGAGGCTTTATAAAGAGGGTAAACTTAATCCCCTCCAGAGCAGATTCTTCCAGCCCAAACCCCCGGAAGAACTTTATGACTTAAAAACTGACCCTTATGAGATAAACAATCTGGCAAATCACCCCCAATATCAAAAAGTGCTGGAAAAAATGAGAAAGGCTTTAAAGGAAAAAATCTTCCAAATCCGTGATACCGGCTTTTTACAGGAAGCAGAAATGAGCCTGCGGGCTCAAGGCTCCACCCCTTATGAGATGGCTCGCAATCCAGAGAAATACCCCTTGGAAAAAATCTACTCCTGCGCCCAGCTTGCCAGCAGAGCAAAACCTGAAAATCTCTCCCAGCTGACCAGCTTTTTAAAAGATTCAAATAGTGCGATTAGATACTGGGGAGCAGTGGGGCTTTGCATTTTAGGAGAAAAAGCTCAGCCAGCAAAAGAGCTTCTTTACCAGTGCCTCAAAGATACCTCTCCCAGCGTGCGGATTGCCAGTGCAGTGGCACTTTATAAAATTGGAGCTTATAAAAAACCAGCCCTTGATACCCTGAAAAAAGAACTGACCAGCTCCAATCTCTATGTAGCTCTATATGCCTCAGATGCCCTGGAATATATTGGTGAGGGAAATAGTCCACTCGTTCGCCAGATGAGAAAAGCGGTCAGGCAAAGATTTATGCTTCAAACCCTTCCCCGGGCAGTTTGCCTCTGATTTTCAGAAAATCAGCTCTGGGTAAGTTTCTGCTCAAAGACTGGTGCCAGTTCAGTAATCTGAGCCTTTTCTTTGCCAAACTCCTTAGCCCAGAAAAAGGCATCATCATAGGTATGCATTCCCGTCAGGTCAGTATTTCCGAAAATCTCCTTTTTTTGAATATTGCCTTTCAGGTCAAAGCCGGGTTTGGAAACCAGAATTAAATCCGGTGCCCGAGAAAGCTCATTCGGGGAATAAATCTCCTGCGGAAAATAAACCGCCCGAAGAACCTTCTCTCCTTCAAATTCCAGCCCAAGCAGTTTTTCTTTAAGCTCCTGGCGAAGCTCATCTGCTTCCGCTTCTGAAAGAATCCCCCGGGGAAATCTGCTTTTGCGATGCAGATAAATTCGGGAGGGGTCAAGAGCAAAAGCCCGGCTGGTGCTTTTGATTTCCCCGATTTCTTCTGGAGGCTCTTTTTCAAATTCTAAATATCCTTCCTGCCGGAGCCAGGCATTAAGATAAACTTCTCTCCTGATCAAACAAAAGCCGTGGTCACTTAAAAGAAAAAAATTATCTCCTTCCCGCTCCGGACTTTCCCCCCGAAAGAAAAGCTCCCAGCAATATTTAATGAACTCATCTATTTTTTGATAATAGGCAATTGCCTGAGAATGTCTGGGATGAGCAGAGTCCTCAATTGCATCAAAAAGATAATGCTGAAGCCGGTCAGTACCGGTGATTACCAGCTGGAAATAATCCCAGTCCAGCTCATCCCAGAAATATTCCAGAGCTTCTTTCCGTTTTTGTAAAGTGTAATCTAATTCACGAAATAACTGGTCGTGGTCAGTGCGACAGCGGTGGGTGTCAATATCTACCTGATAGCTCATCCGCCGAAGCTGGGCAAGGTAGCGAAGCGGTTGAACCGATTTGCTCAGCTCAATGGCAACAAACCCGGAAATGATAATTCCGGGAATTGCCCGAGCTGGATAGGTGCTGGGCTGGTTGATGACAATGGACTTTTTTCCTTTTTCTCCCAGCCGGTCCCAAAAGGTAGGGACTTTCAGGTCAAAAAAATTCGGGTAGCGAATCTCATAACTTCCTTCCTTCCAGTCTGTAAAGCCGAAGATGCCGTGTTTTCCCGGGTCAGTGCCGGTCATAAAGCTGGGCCAGCTTACCGCACTGATTTCCGGAAGAGTTACTTCCATTGGCACCAGCCCGCCTGCTTGAGCAAGCTCGGAAATAAACTTCCACACCCCCTGTTCACAAAACTTCCTTACCAGAGAATAAGGCACCCCATCCAGACCAAGAACAAAAATCCGGGACTTCTTCCGCCGAAATCTAAAAATCAAT
>CAZKMM010000074.1:0-13241 GCA_964553915.1 uncultured bacterium | reverse complement strand
CAGCATAGGTATAACTTAAAATGCCAGTAATCACCACCAGACTCAGGCATAAAATCACCACTGCCACCAGCATTTTATCCCGGAATCTGATCCGAAGATAATTCAGTCCCTCATCTTCCACCAGTTCTGAAAAACGGCGAACAATTGTCTCATTTAGTCTGATTAGAACCGCCCGGGTGGAAAAGTACTGAAAAAAGCTGATTAATACCCCCACCCCAAAAGGCACAGAAAATAAAGATAAAGCCTGCCCCAAAGTGAATTTAAATAAAAAGTTCAAACTGAGCAGTAATAAGATGATGGCAATAAAATAAAAGGCAATGGAAAGTATCATCGTGAAATAAGGGGTGGTGGCAGAATTCAGCATTGCCTTTCGGGCGTAATCTTTCAGCTCGCTTTCTTTTTCCTGCTCTGCTTTCAGATATCCAAAAATCGGATTCATAAAATAAAGCACCCAGATAAAGTGCCCGAGAACAAATACCACCCCGGCTCCGCCAACGGCTCCAAAGCCAATTCCCAAAAGAAGCGGAGAACGGCTAAGGGCATCAAAAAGCTGGCTGAAGGGTATTCCAATCAAAATAATTAAGAAAACAAAGATAATCGGCAGACCAAAAAGGTTGGTGCTTAAAATTGCCCAGGCAATTCTTCTTCTGAATTGTTCCGGGGCGATAATTTTATTTTGAGCCATCTTCTTACTCCTGTGCTAAAATCCAGAGTAAAGTTCCCAGAGCAACCATCCCCTCACAGACCAGAGCCAGCCCTGCCATTGCCCAGCGGAGCCTGGAACGCTCTCCCAGATACCAGCCTAAAGGAGCTCCTGCTACCAGCCCGAAAATAATGCAGGCGAGCGCCTGCTTATTGCCCATCAAAAGAAAATCATACCGGTTAGGATACAGGGTGGGGTGATTGGGAACCACCCCGACAAGTCCAAGCAGAACCAGAATCCCATAAGCAAAACACATTATCACCACCCACATATAATTGATATTCTGCACCCGGGGAGAAATCTTAAAATCCTCCAGAAAATTAGATGCCAGATTCAAAAGCGTCCAGTTAATCAATAAGGCAACAATAAAAACATTGATTTTAAACAGGTCAGGAGTAAGCCATTCTTTGATTGTCATCTATACCTCCTTGTCCAAAAAGCTCTCCAGTTTCTGCAGGAAAAACCTCCACCTGAAATATCCGGGAAAATTCCTTTAAAATTCCAGAAATGGCAGTCTGGTAATCCAGTTTTTCCCCGGTAAGCTGAAAATAGCTGGTCATTTTCCTGGATTTGATACCGCAAGGGATAATTAGTTCAAAGTCCGCTAAACTCGGATGAAGATTTACCGCAATCCCGTGCCGGGAAATCCGCTCCTTAATCCGAACCCCCACCGAGGCTATTTTTTCCTCTCCCACCCAAGCCCCGGGATAGTCCGGGTCTCGCCCGGCATCAATCCCCAGCCCCCTCAGCCAGTTAATTACCACATCTTCCAGCTTCCGCACATATCTTTTACTTGAAAGCCGGAGCTGATTTAAATTTAAAATCAAATAGCAAACCAGCTGTCCGGGTCCGTGATAGGTCGTTTTCCCTCCCCGGTCAGTATGGAAAATTTTAAAGCCCCTTTCTTCAAGTTCCCTTTTACTCACCCGAAGTTCGCTTTTCCCCTCATCTCCCTTCAGAGAATAGCCAAAGGTTATGGTGGGAGGATGCTCCAGAAAAAGCAGATACCCACAGAGCCCGTGCTCGCTTTTCAACTTCTCCGCCAGCCAGAGCTGAAGAGAATAAGCGGTCTCGTAATCAATCTGACCAAGAAAATACCATTTTGCTTTAAGCATTTCCCTTGATTTCAATTATATAAATACCGCTCTGATAAATCAATCCTTTTTAAGGATTATTGAAAAAATTCAGGAACTTTTCTTTGAAGTTTTAATTGGAATCCTTTTGGGAAGGTCGCTTTCTTTTTTGGGAAGAATTACCTCCAGCACCCCTTCCCGGAGCTTTGCCCGTACCCGCTCACAATCCACTTCTTTGGGAAGTGGAAATATCCGATAGAATTTCCCATAGGGACGCTCCAGCCGATGGAATTTATACCCCGCAGGTCCCTGCTTGACCGGTCGCTCCCCGGATAAAATCAATCTCTGGTCAACTACCTCCACTTTGATTTTTTCGCTTTCAATTCCAGCTAAATCTGCTTTTAAAATATAGCGGTCTTCCAGCTCCATCAGGTCCACCGCAGGAATCCAGTCCGCCTGAAGCTCCCGGGAAGATACCTGCTCGGAAAGTTCCTCCCCTAAAAATCTGGTCATCATCTCCGTAATCAGAGATAGCTCCCGAAACGGGTCCCATCTCTTAACCAATTTTTCCCTCCTTTTATTAAAGATTATTATCAAATCTGGTGAAAAAGTAAAGAAAAAAATTTCTGTTCCATAATTGCCCGTAAGCTTAAATTTTTTGTTAAAAAAGCCCTGAACAGGATGAGAAGTTTTCAAAAAAGTCTTGACATTTTTCTCCTATCATTGTATTTTATCCAGATTTAAAGAAGAATTTTCCTTAAAGGAAGTCCGATTTTTTCAGTAAAACTAAAAAGGAGGTGTGAGATGCCAGCAGAAATTATTGACGGAAAAGCCATAGCGGAACAGATTCGTTCCGAAATCAAGCAGGAAGTGGAGGAAATTAAATCCAAATATGGCAGGGAGCCGGGTTTGGCAGTAATTCTGGTGGGCGATGACCCAGCCAGTCAGGTTTATGTCCGCAACAAACAGCGTGCCTGCGAAAAAGTGGGAATTAAATCCTTTGAATATCGCAAGCCGGCGGATTTTCCAGAAGAAGAACTCCTTAAGCTGATTGATGAGCTGAACAAAAATCCAGAGGTGGATGGAATTCTGGTTCAACTTCCTCTCCCCAAACATATCAATGAAAACAAGGTGCTTTATGCCATTGACCCGGATAAAGATGTAGATGGATTTCATCCGGTAAATGTCGGAAGGTTGATGATTGGCGAGCCAAGGTTCCTGCCCTGCACCCCGGCAGGAATTCAGGAGCTTTTGGTCCGCTCCGGCACCCAGATTGAAGGAGCAGATGTGGTGGTGGTGGGAAGAAGCAATATCGTGGGAAAGCCGATTGCAATGATTCTGGTGCAAAAAGCTCCCAATGCTAATGCCACGGTGACCATCTGCCATACCAGAACCAAAAATATAACAGAGCATACCAAACGGGCAGATATCCTGGTTGTTGCTGCTGGTAAACCCAAGGCAGTTACCGCAGATATGATTAAACCCGGTGCCACCGTGATTGATGTCGGAGTCAACCGGCTGGAGAGCGGTCTCTGCGGAGATGTGGACTTTGAGCCGGCAAAAGAGGTAGCAGGAAAAATTACCCCGGTTCCAGGCGGAGTGGGACCGATGACCATTACAATGCTTTTGAAAAATACCTTAAAATCCGCCAGGCTCAGGCTGGAAAAATAAAACCAGAGAAACAAATTTATGAAGGTAAAAATCTTACCCGATAACATTGAAGTAGAAGCCCAGGAAGGCGAGAACCTGCTGGAGGTCATTACTCGAGCCGGGGTAATGATTGATGCCAGCTGTGGGGGAAGAGGAGTTTGCGGTCAGTGCCGGGTAAAAATCAACAAAGGAGAGGTTGAGGCAAAAAAAGGAGTTCAGCAGAGCGATGAGGAATATGCCCAGGGCTGGCGTCAAGCCTGTCTTTCTGAGGTAAAAACTGACCTGGAAATTTTCATCCCGGAAGATAGCCGGGTGGAACAGGAATTTGTCCTGCAAAAGCACCGGGCACCTAAAGGGCAATTTTTAACCGAAGAAGAGATTGAACGCTTAAACCCGGACTGGAAAAGAGAATCCCCGGTTCAGAAACTCTATCTGGAACTACCTCCTCCTTCCAAAGAGGATAACAGCACGGACCTGCAGAGATTGGTTCGGAGCCTCCGCCAGAAATATGGGCTTCGTCGGGTCTCGGTGGATTTTCCCTGTCTGCGTCGGCTCCCGGAGGCGCTTCGGGAAGAGGATTTTAAGACCACGGTCACTGTGGTTCGCACCCGGGGAGAAGAAGCAAGGGATTATGACCTGCAGAGAGGTGCCCGCCGACCCAAGCTGATTCATATAGAGCCAGGAGATACCCGGGGTCAACATTATTCCCTGGCTTTTGATATTGGCACCACCACGGTCTCCGGACAGATTTTAGACCTTAACCGCTCCCAGCCCCTGCTTCGGCTCAATCATTTTAACCGGCAGGTAAGCTATGGTGCGGATGTCATCAGCCGGATTGTCTATGCCAGCAAATCCGGGGGGCTTAAAACCCTCCAGAAAGCAGTGGTGGATACCATCAATCAGATTCTGGAGGAGCTTTTTCAAAAGAGCGGAATTTCTCCCCAGCAGGTCTCTCATATGACCTGTGCCGGAAATACCACAATGACCCATCTGCTTCTGGGCTTGAACCCGAAATGGATTCGCTTAAGCCCTTATGTGCCAGTGGCAAATATCTTTCCCCCGGTTCGGGCAAAGGAGCTGGGAATAAATCTTCCGGAATGGATTCATCTTTACCCGATGCCCTGCGTGGCAAGTTATGTGGGAGGAGATATAGTTTCCGGGGTTCTTGGTGCGGGAATTTATAAGCGTCCGGAGCTGGTGCTTTATATTGACATTGGCACCAACGGCGAGATTGTTCTGGGCAATCAGGACTGGCTTCTCTGTGCCAGCTGTTCTGCGGGTCCGGCTTTTGAGGGTGGGGGAATTAAATATGGCACCCACGCGGCTCCCGGAGCAATTGAGCGATTTTCCATAGACCCCGAGACCTGTTATGTTCGGTATCAGACCATCGAGCACAAGCCGGCAATCGGCATTTGTGGTTCGGGAATTATTAATATCACCGCGGAGCTCCTTCGGGTGGGACTGATTGACCAGAACGGAAAAATTAACCTTAGCTCTGGCTCGCCTCTGGTGAGAGAAGGCAAGGACGGACCCGAGGTGATAATTGTTCCCCAAAAGGCAACTGCCATTGGAGAGGATATTGTCCTTCGGGAAATGGACTTTGATAATCTGATTCGGGCAAAAGCGGCAATGTATGCCGGGTATCGCACCCTGCTGGGAGAAGTCGGCTTGGATTTTGAAAATCTGGACTTAATTCTCATTGCCGGAAATTTCGGCTCCTTTCTGGATATAGAAAATGCCATCACCATTGGATTGCTTCCGGATATTGACCGCTCCAAGATTCGCTTCATCGGCAACGGCTCTCTGCTCGGTGCTCGACTGGTGAGTTTTTCCAATGAACTTTTGGACGATGCAGAAAAAATCGCCCAGATGATGACCAATATAGAGTTCGCAGATAATATGACCTTTATGGATAATTATATGGCTGCTTTGTTTTTGCCCCATACAGAAGAGAAGTTTTTCCCAACCGTAATGGAAAAAATCCAAGAGTGGCGGGAGCGGGAATATCCCTGTGTGCCAATTTTTAAGGAAGGGAACCGCTGAATGGGGGATTTAATCGCAGTAGCAGGAAAAGGAGGGGTAGGAAAGAGCACCTTCTCTGCTCTTTTGATTCGTTACCTTATTAAAAAAGGGGAGACCCCGATTCTAGCAGTGGATGCTGACCCGAACTCAAACTTGCCGGTAATGCTGGGGATTAAGCCAGAAGAAACTATTGGTCAGGTTCTGGAAGAATTTATGGGTGCCAAGCTTACCATTCCCCAGGGGATGAGCAAACAGAGTTTTTTAGAGCTGAGATTAAATCAGGCAGTAGCAGAAGGAAAAAACCTGGATTTGGTGGCAATGGGCAGACCCGAGGGTCCGGGATGTTATTGCTCTCCTAATGCGGTATTGCGAGATTTTCTTGACCGAATGCGGGGGAATTACAAATGGGTGGTGGTGGATAATGAAGCCGGGATGGAGCATCTTTCCCGAAGAACCGAAGGAAAAATTAATTACCTAATAATTGTTTCTGACCCCACCCTGAAAGGGGTGCGGACCGCGGGGAATTTGCTTGAGCTGGTGGGAGAATTAAATCTGGATATTGACCAAAAATATCTGGTAATAAATCGGGCAGAAAATTTAGACCCGCGCCTGCTTGACATTATTAGAAAATATGATTTAATATATCTTGGTAGTATTTCAGAAGACAGCTTGGTCATTGAGTATGACTTAGAAGAAAAATCTCTTTTGCAGTTGCCGGATTCCAGCTCCGCAGTAAAATCATCAGAGCAGTTGCTGGATAGAGTGTTCAACAAAAAAATTTAAATTTTTTTAGGAGGTGCGAAAGTGAGTAAAGAGTATCCCACCATTAAAAAGAAACGTTTTGATGGAAGCGAGGTGGAGATTTTAGGGGAGCTTTACGAAGCCGGAGAGCCCGAGCTTGGAGAAAAGTATGACTGGGAAGGAAGGCTTGGCTCCAAAGAGTGGAAGCTGAAATATCTAAAAAATGCTCTTCGCTACTGGTATGGCGAGAGCTATGGTAGTGAAAAGAGAAAAAATCCCGCCTAAATAAAGCAGGGAACTATCAAGAAAGGAGGGTTAGAAAGTGGCAATAGAGCTTTATAAAGAATCTTATACCGGCAAGATTCTGGAAGTCACCGTTGGCACCGGGGATAAAGCCGTCAAGGTGGGAGGAGAGAGCTGTTATCCCTTTTACATCTGGGAGGGAGAAATGCCCAATCCTCCCCGGGTAGCTTTTGGCATCTGGGATGCGGATACTGATAAATGGCCCGATGCTCTCAAGGAGCCTTACCAGGATGTGCTTAATGATGTTTCCGCCTGGGCTAAAAAAGATGTGGAGGAATATGGTGCGGAGATTCTCTGTTTGAAACTTCAAAGCACCGACCCCAACGGTCAGAATGCGGATGCGGATAGCGTTCTTCCCACGGTGGAAAAAGTGCTGAATGCGGTGGATGTTCCCTTGATTGTTTCGGGTGTGGCAAATGTTGAGAAAGACCGAGAGGTTCTCCGCAAGGTAATGGAGACATTTGAAGGGAAGAATTTAGTCATCTGGCCAATTGAAGAGGACAATCACAAACAACTGGGAGCACCGGCAATTGGATTTGGTCATATAGTAGCGGCCAGCACCCCGATAGATGTTAACCTTGCCAAACAGCTCAATACCCTTCTGGAAAACCTTGGGGTAAAGCCGGACCGCATCATTATGGACCCCACCACAGGAGCGCTTGGTTATGGTATTGAATATTGCTATTCAGTTATGGAGCGGGACCGGATGGCAGCACTGGTCCAACAGGATGAAAAAATGCAAAAACCCCTGATTAATTTTGTCGGTCCTGAAGTCTGGAAAATTAAAGAAACTAACCAGACCACAGAAGAAGCTCCTAAACTCGGCGAACAGAAATTAAGAGGGGTAATTTACGAGGCGGTTACCGCAACTATGAGTTTGTTGGCTGGTTCAGATATTGTGGTTATGCTTCATCCTGAGGCAATTGCTTATACCAAGAAGTTAATCAGCGAACTGCTGGGATAAAGAAAGGAGTAGGAGATGAAGCTGATTGTTACTGACCTTAAAAAATGTCTCGGCTGTCATAGTTGTGAGATTGCCTGTGCGGTTTCTCGGAGCAAATCCAAGACTCTGCTGGGAGCAATTTTAGAAGACCCACTTCCAGCGCCTAGAGTAAAGGTTATCTCCGCAATGGATAAACCAATTCCTATGCAGTGTCATCAGTGTGAAGATTCTCCCTGCGCCTCGGTTTGTCCAACCGGTGCTCTTCATCGTCCTGAACCAGACCAGCCAGTATTTTTCAACAAGGAGCTTTGCATTGGTTGTTCCAGTTGTATTCTTGCTTGTCCATTTGGTGCGATTCGCAAGGCGCCCGGAGGGATTATGGCGAAATGCTCACTTTGCTGGGATCGGCTTGCGCAGGGCTTGGAACCTGCTTGTGTAGAAGCCTGCCCCACCGGAGCAAGAATGATTGCAGAAGCAGACCAGGTAGCAGAGAAAAAGATGAGGAAAATGGCAAGTGTTATGGCTGAGCAGGAGGTAGCAGACCAGAGCTTATCGCAGGCAGGCGAATGATTTAAGAAGCAGTTTCCTGGAGAGGGAAGTGAAATGGATAAAGGCGAAATAGATAAAATTCTGGAAAAATACGGGAGCAGTCAAAGCCAGATTATTGCTATTCTTCATGAGATTCAGGATGTTGAGCGTTATTTGCCAGAAGAAGATTTGCGCTACGTGGCTCAAAAGCTGGGTATGCCCACAAGTCAGATTTATCATATTGCCACTTTTTATAAAGCATTCAGCTTAAAGCCTAAAGGCAAACATGTCTGTCAGGTTTGTATGGGAACCGCCTGCCATGTTCGGGGCGCTCCTTTGGTGCTTGAAGAATTGGAAAGAAAACTGGGCATCAAAGCAGGAGATACTACCGAGGATTTAGAGTTTTCGATAGAAACGGTTAATTGTCTTGGTGCCTGTGCTCTGGGTCCAATTGTAGTGGTAGATGGGAAATATTATGGCAATATGAATCCTGCCAAGGTAGAGAAGATGCTTAAGGCGGTGCGGGAGGGAGAAGCAGAAGCTGAGAAAAAGGAGCAAAAAGCAGGAGAAAAAGAAAGACCAAGCGTTGAAAAAGAGAAAGAGGGAGGAGCCGAGCCTGAAAAAAAATCTGAAAAGGGTCAGGCAAAGGCTAAACAAGAAAAAACCGGCAAATCTTCAAAAACCGCGAAATCAAAAACTAGCAAAAAATCCACTACTAAAAAGACCACTCCGAGAGCAACTGGGAAAAAAACCACCGGTTCAAAAACCAAAAAATCTACCGGAGGAAAAAAGACCGCCGGAAAAGGTAAAAAGGGAGGTGAGAAGTAATGCCGTATTTTTCTGATCCGGCGGAGCTGGAAGAATATAGGAAGAAATTACAGGCTGATTACGACCCTGCTCAACCATATATAGCAGTTTGTGGTGGTACGGGATGTCTTGCTTTAGGGAGTGCGGAGGTCTGGCGGGCTTTTAATGAAGAAATTTCTAAAAATGGCTTAAAAGTTAAGGTGCGGATGAAGTTTACCGGCTGTCATGGCTTTTGTGAGAAGGGTCCTTTAGTTGTGATTCATCCTCAAGAGGTTCTTTATACAGCGGTTAAGCCCAAAGATGTTCCGGAAATAATTGAAAGAACCCTTAAAAAGGGTGAGGTGGTTGAGCGTCTTCTTTATAAAGACCCTCAGACCAAAGAGAAAATCCCGCGTGAGAGTGAGGTTCCGTTTTACAAGCATCAAAAGCGTTTAGTTTTTGGTATGAATGGAATGATTGACCCTACCAGCATTGATGACTATATCCGGGTTGGAGGTTATTCTGCACTTTGTAAGGCGCTTTTTGAGATGAGCCCGGAGCAGGTTATTGAAGAGGTTAAAAAAGCTGGACTGCGTGGAAGAGGAGGCGGTGGCTTTCCTGCGGGAGTAAAATGGGAGACCTGCAGAAATGCTCATGGGGATATTCGCTATGTGATAATTAATGCTGATGAAGGAGACCCGGGAGCTTATATGGACCGCTCGGTTCTTGAGGGAAATCCTCATTCAGTCCTGGAGGGGGTGATAATAGGTGCCTATGCCATTGCTTATGGCGTAAGCCCGGTTCAGGGGTTTATTTATGTTAGACATGAATATCCCTTAGCGGTAAGAAACTTTTCCATTGCGGTTCAAAAGGCAAAAGAATATGGGCTTTTAGGAGAGAATATTCTGGGCAAGGAAGGATTTAATTTTGATGTCCAGATCAATCAGGGCGGGGGAGCATTTGTTTGCGGTGAGAGTTCTGCCCTGATGGCGAGCATAGAAGGAAAGCCGGGCGAGCCCCGTGCCAAGTATATTCACACGGTTCACAAGGGCATTTGGAACAAGCCCAGTAATTTAAATAATGTTGAGACCTGGGCAAATGTTCCTCTCATCCTCAACAATGGTGCGGACTGGTATGCCAGTTTGGGCACTGAGGGCTCCAAAGGCACCAAGATTTTCTCCCTGGTGGGCAAGATTAACAACACTGGCTTGGTTGAGGTGCCAATGGGAATTACCCTTCGGCAGATTGTTTATGATATTGGCGGTGGGATTAGAGGTGGAAAGAAATTTAAGGCAATCCAGACCGGTGGTCCCAGTGGTGGCTGTTTGCCGGAAAGTATGCTTGACCTTCCGGTGGACTTTGATGAGCTCACCAAAGTAGGCTCTATGATGGGCTCGGGCGGAATGATTGTAATGGATGAAGATACCTGTATGGTTGATGTTGCCCGCTACTTCCTTGACTTTTTGAAAGGCGAAAGCTGTGGCAAATGCACCCCTTGCCGGGAAGGAATCAAGCAGATTCTCAACATTCTCAACCGCATCTGTGAGGGCAAGGGAAAAGAAGAGGATTTGGAAAAGCTGGAAGCACTGGGCAATGCGGTTCATGATGCTTCTCTCTGTGCTTTGGGCGGAACCGCGGCTAATCCACTTCTTACCACCTTAAAATATTTCCGAGATGAATACATTGCTCATATTCGCGACAAGAAATGCCCGGCAGGGGTTTGCAGGGCGCTGGTCACATACAGTATTGACCCGGAGAAATGCACGGGTTGTATGGCTTGTGCCAAGCAGTGTCCGCAGGGAGCCATCAGTGGAGAAAAGAAAAAGCCACATACTATTGACACAGAAAAATGCATCAAGTGTGGTATTTGTTATGAGGTTTGCAAGTTTGGAGCGGTTAAAAGGGAATAAAGGAGCAGGCTATGGAGGAGGAAAGGATTTTAAATATTAAAATAGATGATAAACCGATTCAGGTAAAATACGGCACAACGGTTTTACAGGCAGCACATCGGCTCGGGATCGAGATTCCTACCTTATGCTATCATCCTGCCCTTGAAGCTTACGGTGCCTGCCGGGTATGTATTGTGGAGGTGAAAAGAGGGAAAAGGACCAGGGTTGTCACTGCCTGCAACTATCCAATTCAGGATGACGGATTGGAAATCTATACCAATTCCGAGCGGATTCAGCGGGACCGAAAAGTTGTAATTGAGATGCTTCTTGCCCGTTGCTGGAGTTCGCCGGTGATTAGGGAATTTGCTGCCCGTTTTGGCATTTATGATACTGATTTGGAAAAAACTGAAGGGGAAGAATGCATCCTTTGTGGGCTCTGCGTGAATGTGTGTCGGGATTTAATCGGTCAGTCCGCTATTGGCTTTGAGAGCCGGGGAGTAGAGCGTAAAACCACCGCTCCCTTCAGCAAGGCTCCTGATGAATGTATTGGCTGTGGTGCCTGCGTTTATGTCTGTCCGACCGGTTGCATTAAAATGGAGGACCTTCCAGAAGAAAGAGTTATTGACCGCTGGCAGAGCGAGGTTCCGCTTCTTACCTGCAAGAGCTGTGGAAAGCCTTTTGGAAGTGCTCGCCAGCTGGAGATTTTAAGAGTTAGACATCCGCTGGTAAAACTTTACATAGAGAAATGTCCTGAGTGTCGTGAGAAAGAATTGGCAGAAAAATTGATTAAACAAGGAGGAGTATGATGGCAGAGGAGAAAAAGAGAAGCATTGACCCATCAGTGGAGCCCCTTTTAGAGAAGGGCAAAAAGGAAGGTGTGAAGAGCGCTTGGGACAGGTATCAGGAGCAGATGCCTCAATGTGGGTTTGGCACTTTAGGACTTTGCTGTCGGCATTGCTCTAATGGTCCCTGTCGGATTGACCCGTTTGGAGAGGGACCTAAGGAAGGTGTTTGCGGTGCAGATGCCAATACTATCGCTGCCAGGCATTTTGCCAGAATGACCGCAGCTGGTGCAGCTGCCCACTCAGACCACGCTCGAGGGGTTGCAGAGACCTTCTTGGCTGCCGCAGAAGGGAAAGTGCCAGGATACGGCATTAAAGATGAAATGAAACTTTATGAGCTTGCCCTTGACCTCGGATTGGATGTGGAGAACAAATCCATTCAGGAGCTTGCGGTTGAAGTTGGTAAGGCTTGCATGGAGGAATTCGGCAGGCAGGAAGGTGAGATTTTTATGGTCAAGCGTGCCCCACTTAAGCGTCAGGAGTTGTGGCGTAAAGTGGGCGTAACTCCAAGAGGGGTTGACCGGGAGATCGTGGAGATTATGCACCGCACTCATATTGGAGTTGACCAGGAGTATAAGAATATAATTCATCAGGCAATTCGTTGTTCTCTTGGTGATGGCTGGGGTGGAAGTATGATTGCCACTGAGCTTCAGGATATTATGTTCGGAATTCCCGAGCCAATTGCCAGTAAAGTTAATCTCGGGGTTTTGAAGGAAGATGAGGTTAATATCATCTGCCATGGTCATGAGCCGATTTTGAGTGAGATGATTGTGGTTGCGGCTCGGGACCCGGAGATGCTTGCTCTTGCCAAAGAAAAGGGAGCAAAAGGAATCAATCTTGCTGGCATCTGCTGTACCGCCAATGAAATTTTAATGAGGCATGGTATTCCTCTGGTAGGTAATTTCCTTAATCAGGAAGTTGCCATCATTACCGGGGTTGTGGATGCGATGGTGGTGGATGTCCAGTGCATTATGCAGAGTTTATCAAATGTTGCCAAGTGCTATCATACCAAGCTGATTACTACCAACTATCGGGCCAAGATTCCAGGCGCAGAGCATATTCCCTTTGAAGAGCACAATCCACTGGAATCTGCCAAGAAGATTGTTCGCACCGCTATTGAAAACTTCCCAAATCGCGATAAGCGCAAGGTTATGATTCCAAATGAAGAATGCGAGCTGGTGGCAGGCTTCTCTCACGAGACCATCAATTATCTTTTAGGCGGAACCTTTAGGGCGAGCTATAAGCCCCTTAATGATAATATCATCAATGGTCGGATTCGGGGAATTGCAGGAGTGGTTGGGTGCAATAACATTCATACTGTTCACGACAGTGCTCATCTTGCGATGATTAAGGAGCTTATTAAGCATGATGTTATTGTCCTCACTACTGGTTGTTCCGCGGTGGCTTGTGCTAAATTTGGCTTGCTCACCCCAGAATCTGCAATGGAATATGCTGGTGATGGACTTCGCTCGGTATGCGAGACAGTAGGCATTCCCCCGGTGCTTCATATGGGAAGCTGTGTTGATAACAGCCGAATCCTGATTGCCGCTACTGCTGTGGTCAAGGAAGGTGGGCTGGGTGATGATATTTCTGACCTGCCGGTAGCAGGGGCCGCACCTGAATGGATGAGTGAAAAGGCTATTTCCATTGGAATGTATTTTGTTGCCAGCGGAGTTTTCACTGTGTTTGGAACCACCTTCCCTACCCTGGGAGCAAAAGACTTGACCAAATACTTATTTGAAGAACTAGAGGAGATTATTG
>CAZKMM010000073.1:0-13277 GCA_964553915.1 uncultured bacterium | reverse complement strand
AGGAAGATGATTTCAGCTCACCGCTTGCCAGCGGAACCAGTGTCCGACAGGCAATGATTATCATACCCTGCTCAATGGGAATGGTGGGAAGGCTCGCCAGCGGAATTTCCTCTAACCTGATTGAGCGGTGTGCGGATGTGATGCTCAAGGAATCCCGCCCGCTGGTAATTGCCTTTCGGGAAAGCCCGCTTAATTTAATTCATCTGGAGAATTTAGCCCGGCTCAAGCGAGCCGGGGCAATTATTATGCCCTGTGCTCCAGGATTTTATTTTAACCCCAAAAGCATAGAGGAGCTGGTGGGCAGGTTCATCGGACGGGTGCTCAGGCAGGTGGGAATAGAAAACGAGCTGGAAGGAGAATGGGGAAATGAGCAGAAGGGATGATGAAAGGCAGTTTCTTTTCCGGTTCCACTGCCCGGATTTTGAGCTGGAATTTCGGGGAGATGAAGAATTTGTCCGTCATCAACTAAAAAAATATGAGTTTCGGATTCTGGAAAAATTAGACCGCATCCTGGAAGCAGAAAAAAGGAGCTTAAAGCCGGAGCCTGCCCAGAAGCAAAAATCTTCCAAAGAAGCTAAAACCAGAAAAAAATCCAGTTATAAAAGGAAAAAGCAGAACCGGAGCTCGGAAAAAGCAGAGCGGGAGCCGGATTATTTGTATTCGGACCTGAGCACCTCGGAAGCGAAAGAGCCAGAACCCGAGCTGGAGCTGGACTGGTCTGCTCTTCAGGAATTTTATCAGGGCTATGGTCCTCAAACTCATCACGACCGGGTGATGCTGATTGCTTATTTTCTTTCAGAACAGGGCAGGAAGCATTTTTCCAGCCAGGAGGTTTCTTTTTGCTATCAGGCTCTGGGCGAGCGACTTCCGGGCAATCTCTCCCTGATTTTAAACAATGCGAGCAGAAGCGGATTTTTAACCAAAGAGGAGCAAAGGGGCAAAGTAAAATATCAGCTCAGCCTTAAAGGAAAAAGATATGTGGAAAACGGGCTTCGGCTGGACTGATTTATTCCTGCTCTGGCTCCTCTTCTTTTAAGACAATCACCTCTAAAATGGAGCGGGGCTCAGCTTTGCGAATCAAAAAGGTAAAATCCCCCCAGCGAAGAATCTCGCCGGTGCGGGGAATCCGCTGGAATTTGTCTAAAAGAAATCCTCCCAGAGTCTCATAGCCGTTTTTGGGCAGGTTCCAGCCAAATAGTTCGTTGAGCTGGTCAATTTCCATTCGGGCGTTAACCAGCCATCTACCCGGCGCCAGCTTTCTCCAGAGCGGTTTTTTCTGCTCGTGCTCATCCTCTATCTCGCCGATTACCTCCTCTAAAATATCTTCCCGGGTGATAATCCCCACGCATCCGCCATATTCATCCACCACTACCGCAAAAATAAAATTCTCCCTCTGCATCATCTGAAGGAGCTCATCCACCGGCATTGTCTCCGGAACATATTTTACCGGCTTGACCAGTTCTTTTAATTTTGAAGATGGGGGGGCGGAAAGTAAATCCCGGCTTTCCACCATTCCCACAATGTTATCAATCCGCTCCTGATAAACCGGATAGCGAGAAAAAGAATAACGGGAGGCAAACTCCAGCGCCTGCTGAATGGTTAACCTCTCATCCAGAGCCTTTACTTCTACCAGGGGAATCATCACCTGCCCGACCCGGGTCTCGGTAAAGTGGAAGACCCGGCGAATCATCTTTTCTTCCTGGGAAGGGATGAACTTCTCTTTGCCGGAGCCGGTGAGGAGAAATTTCAGCTCCGAGCGGGAAAAGAACGGCTCTGCTTCTCCCCTACCTCCGCCCAGAAGCCGGCTGGCACCCTCTGCCAAAAGCCCCAAGAACCAGACCAGTGGATAAAACACCCAGGAGAAAAACCAGAGCCCGAGCAAACTCTTGGGAGCAAGCTTCTGGGCATACTCCTGAAACGCCATCTTGGGAACCATCTCTCCCAGAACCAGAAGCAGGGGAGACATAATCAAAAGGGTATAAAGCTCTCCAATCTCACCATATCTTCCCCGAAAATAAAAAGTCGCCAGAGTGCTGGAAGCAACCACGCAGAGATTAGTGCCAATAATATGGGTACCGAGCAGGTGCTGAGGTTGTGCCTGAAACTGGTCTAAAATTCTGCTGACCAGTGATTTCTCGCCTGCCCGCTTCTTTAAAAGGGGCTTGTTGGCACTGATTATCGCAATCTCGGAGCCAGAAAAAAATTCCTCCAGCAAAAGTAAAATAGCAACCACCACCAGCAAAAAGCTTCCGCTCATTTCACCTGCTCCAGTTCTATCCGGTGAATCCTTCTCCGGCGAATTTCTTTAATCCGAAATCTATAACCCTCCCGCTCCAGCTCCTCTCCTACCTCAGGAAGCCTGCCAAATTCATTAAGAAGATATCCTGCCAGAGTCTTTACCCCTGCCCCCTGAAGCTTGCAGTTCATCTTTTCGTTAAAATCCCTCAGCTCCATTTTCCCCAGAACCTCCCACTTCCCCTCGCTGATTTCCTTCAGCTCTGGCTCCTGCTCTTCCTCCGGACCTTCTCCAAAAATCTCCTCCAGCAAATCCTCCAGGGTGACCAGACCAATCACCTCTCCATATTCATTCACCACCAGAGCAAAATGCACCCGCTGGGTGAGAAAATCCCGGAGCAAATCTTCCAGCTTCTTTTGAGGAGGAACACAATAAGGGGGATGGAGAAAATCCAGGATGAACTTTTTCCCGCTCGCTTCCAGACGAATTAAATCCTTGGCAGATAATATCCCCACCACCTGGTCCAGCTCCCCTTGATAAATCGGCACCCGGGAATAACCGCTTTCTAAAAACCTTTTTTTCAACTCCGGATATTCCAGCTCTAAAGGAAGGGCAAAAATTTCCTGACGGGGGGTCATCACCTCTGCCACCCGCAGGTCGCCAAATTCAAAAATGTTGCGGATCAGCTCGTATTCGGTTTCATCTAAAATTCCCTCGGACTCGCCTATTTCCACCAGTTCCAGAAGGTCCTGGTCTTCTAAGATTCTGAGTTCCGGGCTGATTTTAATTCCCACCGCTCTTAAAATCAGTTCGCTCAGACGCCGAAGCAGATAACGAATTGGAAAAATTATTTTATGGAACCAGTAAAGCGGGGTGGTCATAACTCTTGCCAGCCGATAAGAGAAACGCACTCCCAGGGTCTTGGGAATTACCTCCCCGAAAATCAATATCAACCCGGAGCTGGTAATCAGGGCATAAATACTGACCAGAGCAGAATTATGGCTCGCTCCTGAGCGGTCCAGAAACAGGTGGGCAAAAACCGAGGCAATCAAAATGGAAATAAGGATATTAACAATTTCATTTCCAATTAAAATTGAGCTAATCAGCTTGCGGGGAGCAGAAATCAGCTCGCTCAGTTTTTTTGCCAGAGAAGGTCTCTGCTCTTCTATCTTCCCCAATCCGCCCTGTCCGAGCAGGGTAAAAAATACGGTCTCTGCGGAGGAAAAAAATCCGCTTAAAAAAATCAGCGCCAGAGCAAAAATCAGTCTTAGCTCAACCTCTAATTCCATCTTCAGCTATCTTCTTGGGGAAAATGCTCAAACCAGGGCAAAGGCAGAGGAAGAGGGTTTCCTTTCTGGTCCAAGATGACTACCTCAGTGGTTTCGCTTTCTTCTACTCTCCCGATTTTGCTGATAGGAAGTTCCAGCTCCTGACTTAACCTGAGAATCTCCTCTTCTTTTTCTGGTAGGGCGGTAAACAGAAGTTCATAATCTTCCCCGCCGGTGAAAATCAGCCGAAGGGCATCATCGGATTTAAAAGGCTCGCCCTGAAAATAATTGACAAAATCCTCACTCAAAGGAATCTTCTCCAGCTCGAGCACCGCCCGGAGTTTTTTCTCCTGAGCGCTCTCTTCCAGGATGTGCTGGAGGTCAATAAGGATTCCATCGCTCACATCAATCATTGCCTGAGCTATTCCGGCTAATCTTACCCCCACAGAGATTCTTGGCATAGGGTCAAAATGCTTGAGAATCAAACTGGAATGATGCAGGTCTGAAATGTCCAGCTCCTGGCTCTCGGTCTTTTTTAAAATTTCAAATCCCAGAGAAGCATCTCCCACCGTGCCGGTAACCCAGACCTCCTGCCCCGCCTGAGCAGTGCTCCTTAACACCGGCTTTTCTCCGGCAGGATGACCGAGCAAAGTCACCGCTATGCTCAAAACCGGGCTGGCAGTGGTATCTCCTCCAATAATCTCCACCTTATGCTCCACTGCCACTTCCAGAAATCCCTCCAGAAGTTCCTCAACATAAGCTAACTTAATGTCCCGGGGAAAGCCCACTCCTACCAGAGCATAATCCGGCACTCCTGCCATTGCGGAAATATCCGAGAGGTTTACCGAAAGCGCTTTTCTTCCCAAAAGCCTGGGCGGGATAAGCTGGCGAAGAAAATGAACCTGCTCAATCAACAAATCACAGGTAATTAAGATATTCTCTGCAGATTTAACCCAGGCGGTGTCATCACCAATTCCTAAAACTACCCCCTCCTTGATAGAGGGAGAGCGAGCCCGCACCCGTTTTATCCAGCCCGCCTCGCCTATGTCACTGAGTTTCAAACCCTATTTATATTATAACCTATTTTGCCCGAATTTTCCCCTTTTGGGCTTTTTTGCCCTCACGGGCAAGTTTTTTCTTTTTTGCCTGGGTTTTTTGCTTTTCTTTCTTTTTCCGGGCAGATTTCAAGCTCCTTACCTTCAAGCCACCAACCAGAGCAGAATCCAGCACATCCTCCATTGTCTTGGCAAAGATGAAATTGATCTCTTTACGCAAAGGCTCGGGAATCTCTTCCAGGTCCTTTTTGTTCCGCTCCGGGATAATTACATTCCGAATCTCAGAACGAAGTGCGGCTAAAGCCTTTTCCTTAAGCCCGCCAATGGGAAGCACTCTTCCCCGCAGGGTGATTTCTCCGGTCATTGCCACATCTTTCCGAACCGGTATCCCGGTCATTGCGCTAATCAGAGCGGTTGCCATTGTAACCCCGGCACTGGGACCATCTTTGGGAATCGCTCCTGCGGGAACATGGATATGAACCTCTTTATCTTCAAAGAACTCCGGGCTGAACCCGAACTCAGGAGCAATTCTCTTGGCATAACTGAGCGCCGCCTGGGCACTTTCCTTCATCACCTCTCCCAGATGCCCGGTAAGGATTAAATTTTTCTTGCCTTTAACTATGCTCACCTCTACCCGGAGAATATCACCGCCGGTGCCGGTCCAGGCAAGACCAGTAGCAACCCCAACCTCATCCTTTTCCAGCTCCTCCTCGGGCAGGAATTTGGGCGGTCCCAGAAACTCGGGAACATTCTCTAAAGTGACCTTTACCTTCTTTTTATTTCCTTCCGCAATTCTCCGGGCAATCTTCCGACAAACATTACCAATGGAACGCTCCAGATTTCTCACCCCGGCTTCCCGGGTATATTGCCCGATTATCATCTTCAGGGCATCATCAGTAAACTCCAGGTATTTGGTGGTTATCCCGTTTTCCTTCATCTGCTTGGGAATTAAATACCGCTTGGCAATCTCCATTTTTTCTTCCAGGGTATAGCCGGGAATCTCTATAATCTCCATCCGGTCCCGAAGCGCCGGAGGAATCGGGTCCACCAGATTGGCGGTGCAGATGAACATCACCTTGGATAAATCAAAAGCAAGGTTAATATAGTGGTCCCGGAAGCTCCAGTTCTGCTCCGGGTCCAGAACCTCTAAAAGGGCAGAAGCCGGGTCGCCCCGAAAATCCACCCCCAGCTTATCTATCTCATCCAGCATAAATACCGGATTATTGGAACCTGCCTGCTTGATTCCCTGAATAATTCTTCCCGGCATTGCTCCAACATAGGTTCGGCGATGCCCACGAATCTCTGCCTCATCCCGAATTCCGCCCAGGCTCATCCGGATAAACTTTCTACCCATTGCCCGGGCAATAGACTGACCAAGACTGGTCTTTCCCACTCCCGGAGGACCAACAAAGCAGAGAATCGGTCCTTTCATCTTCGGGTTGAGCTTACGCACACTCAGGTATTCTAAAATCCGCTCCTTGACCTTCTCCAGGTCATAATGGTCTTCATCTAAAATCCGCTTTGCCCGCTTGATATCCAGATTATCTTTGGTGCTTTTATTCCAGGGAAGCTCCACCAGCCATTCCAGATAATTCCGAACCCAGCTTGCCTCCATTGCGTCTGGATGCATCATCTCCAGCTTGCGCAGTTGCTTGAGCGCCTCCTCTTCCACCTCCTCGGGCATTTTTGCCTTTTCTATCTTTTCCCGGAATTCAGCTATCTCTGCTGCCTTTTCATCTACCTCTCCCAGCTCCTTCTGAATTGCCCGGAGCTGTTCCCGAAGGAAATACTCCCGCTGGGTCTTGCTCATTTCCTCCTTTGCCTGGTTCTGAATCCGAACCTGGATCTCTAACAGCTCCAGCTCCTTTGCCACCAGCTCATTTAATTTTTTAAGCCGTTCGGTGGGGTCAAGAATCTCCAGAAGCTTCTGGGCATCTTCTACATTCAAGCCAATATTTGCGGACACCAGGTCGCAGAATCTTGCCGGCTCCTGGAGACTATCAAGAACCATCAGGAGGTCCGGAGCAATCATCCTTCCCATCTGCATCATCTTCTCCAGACCCTCCTTGATATTACGCATCAACGCTTCTATCTCTATTGTGGTTTCTTTAACCTCTGGTTCCTGTAACACCTCAATCCGCACCTGATAAAATGGCTCGGTTTGGAGATATTCCACTACCTTTGCCCGAGCCAGCCCCTGAACCAGAATTTTAAGCCGACCATCCGGTAGCCTGAGCATCCGCATAACCATCCCGGCGGTGCCCACTGAATAAATCCCCTCTGGCTTGGGAGTTTCTTCTGCCGGACTCTTCTGGGTGGCAAGCATTATCATCCGGTCTTTGCTCAGGCTCTCATTGACTGCGTTAATAGAGCTATCCCTTCCTACAAAAAGCGGGATTATCATAAAAGGAAAAATTACCACATCCCGAATCGGAAGCAGAGGCAGGACCTCGGGGATTTTTATCTGCTGAGTCTCCTCCCCTTCAGTATCTATTGGAACCGGTGGGGTTGTCTGCCCCTCGGTTTTTTCCTGCTCTTTTTTCTCTTTATCTTCCATTATTTCCTCCATTTATATCAGCAGGCTTTTTCATTCAATCTTTATTTCTCTTTTTTTTCCTCTCCGCTCAATGATTTTAGGAAATTTAATAACCAAAACCCCCTGCTCAAACTTTGCTTTTGCCTTGCTGGTATCACAGGCGACCGGAAGCTCTATTTCCCGGTAAAATTCCCCAAAAATTCGCTCCAGACATAGATATTGAGCCGGAGCCGAGCCAGAAAATACCTCCTGGTTCCGAAAAGTCCGAAGATAAAGCCGGTTATGAATGGTATAAGCTTCTATGTCCTCTTTATTTACTCCAGGTAGCTCCACCTCCAGCACCAGCTCATCTTCGGTCTCATAAATATCTGCCAGCGGTTCGTGGAGCCGGTCATCGCTGAGTGATGGCTCGATCCAGCTCTGAAAGCTCCGCTGAAATCTATATACTACCACTTCTGGTTTATCATTACTTTTTGCCAATTTTTTTCCTCCTTTTGGAAATCTATATCTTTAAATCCCGCCTGTCAAGGGTAGGAAAAATTTTCCTGGAAACCAGCCTTGACAAACTTAAAAAATATCAACATCATAAAAATAAACACCCCCGTAGCTCAGCCGGATAGAGCGAGGGATTCCTAATCCCTAGGCCGCGGGTTCAAGTCCCGCCGGGGGTAATTTTTTGTTAATTACTCATCAAATCAAACTGTTTCATTCCGTTTATTATTATAAAAAAAGGTTTCTTACATTTTTTTGTTAAAAAGTCTCTCTTTCCTTCCAGATAAAGCCTGAAGCAAAACTAAAAACTCTAGCAACAAAACCTTTTGCTCGATAACTTTCCCAGAGCCATTGTTCAATAATAAAAATAAGCACCAGAAGTTAAAAACCCGGCTCAAATCCAGCAAAAAAAAGAAAAAATTATTTTTTTTAAAAAAATGAATAAAAACTGGATAAAATAAAAATTTTCTGGTAAAAAGAAAAAAGACAAATCACCAGGCGAATGTTCAAAAAAGGAGAAAAATGGAAATGACAGAAAAGAAAAAAATAATCCCGCCTGAACCAGGAGCAGATTTTAACTTTTTAGAAGAAATCATTTACCGTCGGCGAAGTGTCCGCTACTTTCAGAAAAAACAGGTGCCGGAGTATCTCATCCGCAGGATTTTAGAAACCGCCCGGTTTGCTCCCAGCGCCGGTAATGCTCAACCCTGGAAGTTTGTTGTTGTCCGGGACCAGAAAATGATTGAGGAAATGAGCGAGCAGGTCAAAAAGCTCTGCCAAAAAATTATGAAATGGACTGATTATACCCTTCCGGGAAAACATCACCGACAGTTTCTTGCCAAACTCCTGATGAGGCTCAGTCCCAATATGTTCCATCCCATACCTTTTTCCGCAATGAAGTTAATTGCAGAAGAAAAACTGGAAGTCTGGCACGGTGCTCCCACAGTGATTATCCTTCTTGCAGACCAGAGGGCTCCGGGAGACCCGGCAATTGACATCGGGATTGCTGGAGAACATATAGCTCTAACCGCTCATAGTTATGGCTTGGGCACCTGCTGGGTAAGTTTTGTTACCCCGCTGGCTATTTATAGAAAATGGCGGAAGAAACTGGGAATTAAATATCCCTACAAGCTCATCACCTCTATTGCCATTGGCTATCCCAAAGGCAACCCTGACAGCTATGTTCCCAGGGAAACTCAGGCAATTGACTGGTTTGATGAAGAAGGCAACTTTAAAGTGGTTTATTAGGAGGAGAAATTATGCCGGAATTTCTCAGCTGGAAGCAAAGAGCAAAAATAGAGAGTTTTACCAGAATCGGCGAGGAGGTGATTTTAGGGAGAGTAAAAATCAATCTGGAAAAATGTAGAGGTTGTGAATTCTGCGTTAACGCCTGTCCGGCTTCCTGTTTGGAAATAGTGGACAAAAAAGCCCGGGTAAACGAGGAATTGCCTTATTGTATGTCCTGCGGAGATTGTGTAGCTATCTGTCCGGAAGATGCTATTGAAATTGAGCAATTCATTGAATTTAAAAGAGCTTTTCGCTATCTGGACCGTGGGATACCAGCTCTGCCGAGAAAATTTTAAACCAAGAAAGGAGCAATAATGAGTCAGGTTTACATCATCGGGGTAGGAATGATACGGTTCACCAAGTATCCGGAAAAAAGCATCAAGCAAATGACTTTAGAGGCGCTTCAATCTTTGTTTGCTGATCTTCCGGTAAAAAAGGAGGAAATAGAGGCGGTCTGGTTTTCCAATTCCGGCTGGGGAATGAGCACGGGTCAGCACTGTATTCGGGGAGAAGTAGCGCTCCTGCCCGCAGGAATTCAGGGCATTCCGATTTATAATGTGGAAAACGCCTGTGCTGGTGGTTCCAATGCTCTTCACTGCGCCTGGATGAGTATTAAAGCCGGGCTTTATGATCTGGTGCTGGCGGTCGGGGCAGAAAAAGTCTATTTCCCGGAAGATAGGCAAAAGATGTTTGAGGGATTTCTCTCCGGCACTGATGTTGAGGTCACCAGAAAATTGATTGAAATGATGAAAGCTCAGGCTCGGAAAAAAGCAGAAGAAATCGCAAAAAAAACCGGCAAGCCGGTTCAGGAAAAACAAAGAACCGCTTTTATGGATATTTATGCATTGGGAGCCCGAAGGCATATGGAAAAATACCGCACCACCCAGAAGCAACTGGCAATTATTGCCTCCAAAAATCATTTTCACGGCTCGCTTAATCCAATGGCACAGTATCAAAAAAATATGAGTGTGGAAGAAGTGCTTAATGATCTTCTGGTGGCTTATCCTCTCACCCGCTCTATGTGTGCTCCGATTGGAGACGGCTCAGCTGTGGTTCTGCTCTGCTCAGAAAGATACAAAAAGAAGCTGGGAAGTAAGGTAAAACCAGTGCGGGTTGAAGCCTCAGTGGTGCTCTCGGGAAGGTTAAAAGGAGAAGATGAGCCCTCTGTGGTCGCCCGCCTGGCTAAAAAAGCCTATGAAATGGCAGGAGTGGGTCCGGAGGATATTGATGTTGCGGAGGTTCACGATGCCACCGCTTTTGGTGAGCTTTATATCACTGAGGATGTGGGCTTTGCCCGGGAGGGAGAGGGAGGAATTTTAGCAGAATCCGGTGCCACCCGGCTGGGAGGAAGAATTCCCATCAATCCCAGCGGAGGGCTGGAATGTCGGGGACATCCAATTGGTGCCACCGGACTGGCTCAAATTGTTGAGCTGGTGCTTCAGCTCCGAGGAAGTGCCGGGAAAAGGCAGGTAGAAGGAGCCCGGATTGCTCTGGCAGAGAACGGCGGAGGATTTATTGGCACCGAGGAAGCGGCCTGTTCCATCCACATCTTGAGCAAGGCTTGAGCAACTTAAAATGAAAAAGAGCTTTTAATTTTTCAACCTCAAACCGGAGCAAGGAGAGTGGGCAATGGAAAAAATTGATTTTGAGTGCGAAGACCTGTTTGATTTTGAAACCAGTTTTTACAGCCTATCAGCCCTGAAAAAATATCGCCCTGCCCTGTTCAAACAACTCAAGGAATCCTGGGAAGATGAAAGAAGATTCTGTCGGGAAGAGCTTGCCCCTCTGGTGCTGGAAGAAGACCGCAAGCACGCCCAAGAGCCGAATTATTTAAGCTGGGAACTGCTCCGATTAGCAGGAAAACACGGTCGGCTTTCTGGCTTCATCCCCAGGTTTATGGGAGGAAATGCCCGGGGTGGGCTGGGATTTTCTCTGATAAATCAGGAAGAACAGGCATCAGTAGATACCGCTTTTTCCGGCTTGATGGGAGGGCACGGGCTCGGACTATGTGCCCTGATGGTCAGCTTTAATCTCAGAATTTTGACCGAGGTAGCAGAAAAAATTGTGGAAAAGGAAAAAAAAGAAAAGCCCTATGTAATAGATTGTGCCATCACCGAGCCAATGGCAGGAACCGATGTAGAGGAAGTGGAGCTATATCCCGGGGCAAAGCTTATCTGTCAGGCAAAAAAGGTTCCAGCAGGAGCCATTCTCAACGGACGCAAGGTGTTCATCAGCACCGGGCATATGGCTTCTGACCATGTGATTTTGATGCCCTTTGACCTCAAAGACCCGGTCAATACTTATGCCTGTTTTCTGGTGCCCAATGATGCCAAGGGATTTTCTCTGGGAAGAAAAGAAAGAAAAATGGGGCAAAGAGCCGCCCCTGCCAGTGAGCTGATTTTTGAGGACTGCTTTGTTCCCGAGGAGAGAATTGTGATAGATGCCACCAGATACTCAGAAGGTAAATTTAAAGGTGCCTTTGATAGTCTTCTCTATTCGGTTCTGGGCATTACCAGAACCGCGGTCGGAGCAATGTCCACCGGTAATGCCCGGGGCTCCTTTGAACGAGTTTTACATCTGGCAAAGCAAACCAAATATAAAGGCAAAACCCTCCTCAACCAGCAATGGGTCCAGGCTCTTCTCACCAATATGTATCTGAATGTTATGAGCGCCCGCTCGGTTTATCTGGAGGCACAATTTGCTCTTTTAAATAATCTGGAAATGCCGGGGATGGAAATGCCTTCCATTATCAACACCCGAATTGCTAATTTCCTGATAAAAAAATTAATGAAAAACCGCTGGTGGAAGAAATTCCTTTATTCCGCACGAGTGCAGGAATATCTGATTAAAAGCCTGGTTGAACTTCCCCAAGACCAGAAAGCCAGAATTCAAATAATGTCTTCTCTGGCAAAGGTGGTGGGCTCGGATATTGCTATGGAAAACGCTCATTTAGCGGTAGAGTTCCTTTCCCGAAGCGGGCTTCGGCACGATGCGGGAATAGAAAAAGTCTTTCGGGATGCCAAATTGCTCCAGATTTTTGAAGGAACCAATCAGCTAAATCGGCTGAATATCTTTAAAAATCTGATTGCCCAACATTATCCGGAGGTTCAGGTCTTTTAGCCATTCAAGGAGGAAAAAATGAGTTTCACTGGAATTTCTGAATTAAAGCCCTTCGCAGAATCAGCGGAAAAGTTCGCTAAAAACGAGCTGGAGCCCGGGGCTCTGGAAGCTGATAATTATCCCTATGCCCGGTTTAATGAAAATGCCCTGAAAATCGCCCAGCAACTGGGATTTTTAAAGATAATACTTCCTGAAAAATACGGTGGGCTGGAACAGGGTATTCCTGCTCTCTGCGAGGTGCTCGCCACCCTCTCTCAGGTTGATGCCAGTTTTTCCTGCCTGATTTTCACCACTGCTCTGGCGCAATCCCTCCTTTTAAAATCAGGCTCAGAGCAGGTTAAAGAAAAATATCTTGCCCAGAATCTTTTTGCCTTTCCTGTTTATGACTCCCTGACCGATTTGCAAAAGGAAATTGAAGCCAGCAAAACCAATCAGGGATATATTTTGAACGGAAAAATAGAATACCTTGCTCTAGCCCCGCTTGCCCGGGCAATGATTATTCCTGCCCGGTTCAAAGGAACCGAAGAAACCGGATTCTTCCTGATTGATGCCCGGACTCCGGGAGTAAAACTAAGCGAGCCGGTTTTAAGCCTGGGACTCAGGCAATGCCCGGTGGCAGACCTGGAGTTAAAAGAAGTTAAACTAGAAGCAGACCAGCTCCTGCTCCCTGATGCGGAAAAAGAATATCCCGGGCTCGCCCGAAAGTTTTATCCCGCGGTGCTGGCAATGGCATTAGGGGTAGTGTTTGGCTCCTATCAAACCGCTAAAGAATATGCCAAAGAAAGATACCAGGGCGGGAGAATGATTATTAATTATGACCAGATAAGAATGATGCTGGTAAATATGGCGGTAATTATTGAATGTGGCAAGGCTCTGTTAAAAGAGCTGCTCAACCACTCAGAAAAAGATTATCCCCACTTCCTTTCTGATTCAGCGCTAATTTTACTTACCGAGCAGACCAGCAAAGCCACCACAGACGGGGTCCAGATTCTTGGAGGCTACGGATATATCCAGGATTACGGACAGGAGAAAAGAATGAGAGATGCCAAACAAATTCAGCTTATCTTCGGCTCAGTTCCTTTTAAACGGCTTCAACTTATGGCAGGAATCCTTGCTCAGGAAGAATGGGGAGGGTAAATATGAATCGGGCGAGAATGGTCTTTGGGTTAATAAAAGGAATAATGGGCTTGCTGGTTGATGAATATCGGCGAGGCACCCTGCTTGCGTCTTTAAAAATCCTTCGGGAAAGAAAAGGCTTTGCCCTGGCAGATGACCTCTCTCAT
>CAZKMM010000072.1:0-13541 GCA_964553915.1 uncultured bacterium | reverse complement strand
GATATCAATTTGAATATAACTACCTGAATATGGAACCGCAAAATGTGGAAAGCGTTCAGCTCATTCGGAAAATTCCTAAATGGTTCGGAATCAGCACCAACTTTGGAATGATTCTCTCCAACAATATAGCAGAAGACCGAAAACTGGTCAGAGAACTTCAGCAGAAAGAAACCGTCGCAATGGTGGATGCTATCTCTCATTATCTTCCTGAGTTCAGCCCGGAAAAGGAAAAAACCATTAAAAGCCTTTACCAACTTTTCCTTCAAACAGAACCCACCTCCGAGCCGGAAATTCAGAAATTAACTCCAGGGCAAATTTCCGGTTTAATTGAGCTTCTTAACTCTTTGGAAGAAAAATTTAGGGGGATAGAGGGGTTGGCTTTTCTTTCCGACCTGGAAGAAATAGAAGCTCAAGCCAGCCAGTCGCGAACAAAACTCAAAAATCTAATTGAACTGCTTCAAAAACAATCTCCCCAGCTTAGCGCTCAAAATCTAAAAAGCCTGAATCAAATGCTGGGAGAAAAAGTTCCTAAATTCTTTTCTCGTGCCCAAGAAATTGCTCAGGCACCGGCTCCAGATTTTCAGTATCTCCAAAAACACCATCCAGAAATTGTGGAGCGGTATCAGGGACGGGACGGAAAGTTTCTTATTTATGCTTACCCCAACCGTGAAATCTGGAATGAAGAAAATATGAAAGCGGTGGTGCGGGATTTAAAATCTGTCTCTCCTCAAGCAATGGGAGTGGCGGTTCTTTTTAACCGGATTCTAGACCAGTTGAAAAAAGACCTCCTTAAAGTGGGAGTAATTGCCTTTTGTGTGGTATTTGTAGTTATCCTCTTAAGCTATCGTAATTTATCTTACACTTTATTAACAATGCTTCCTCTTCTTTTTGGGTCAGTGGCAATGGTGGGGATTATGAACCTGCTCGGGATTAAATTTAATTTTGTTAATATCGGGATGGTTCCGCTGATTATTGGCATCAGCATTGATTACGGGATTTATGTGATTCAGCGCTGGCTGGGAGAGGGAAAAGGCAAAAACGCGATTCCCAAAATAGTGATCAGCACAGGAAGAGCGGTATCCCTCTCTGCTCTCACCACAATGATTGGCTTTGGCTCCATCATTCTTGCTCGCTGGAAAGGACTTTCTATAATGGGAAAGACCCTGGTTATCGGGGTGGGCTGTGCCTTGATTTCTGCGGTGGTGATGCTTCCTTGCCTGCTAACAATTATTGAGCAGATAAAAAGTAAAAACCAAGAGAAAAAAGAAAAACTAAAACTTTAAAAAATTTTTGAAAGTTCATTTTTTTCTGGACAAAAATTTTAAACTATGCTATAAATATAATCAGTCCCGGTAGGTGGTGGAAATAGTGAGCCGGGATTGAAGATAATTGAGAAAATAGAAAAACAGCACCGGAAAGAAGGGAGGATGAATTCCTTTCTTTCCGGTTTTTTATATAGAGCTAGAAATCTGGCTCCGCTCATCGCCGAAAAAATCAAAACCGAGGAAAAAGAAAGGAGAGGGGACAATGAGAGGCGGAAAGAGCACTAAGAAAGCAACCGCGAAAAAATCCACTGCTAAAAAGAGCACGAAAAAGAAAGCCACCGCTAAAAAGACTACCGCAGCTAAAAAGGCTACTGCTAAAAAGAAAACCACCGCGAAAAAGGCTACCGCTAAAAAGAAAACTGCTAAAAAAAGCACTGCCAAAAAGGCTACTGCTAAAAAGAAAACTACTGCGAAAAAGGGCACTGCTAAAAAGAAAACCACGGCAAAAAAGTCTACCGCTAAAAAGAAAACCGCCAAAAAAAGCACTGCCAAAAAGAAAAAGAAATAATCTCAGCGAGCTTTGGAGCCAATGGTTAGCTCCAGAGCTCGTAATCAAACTTCGGCGGTGAGCGGAGCATAAATTTTCTCATCTGGTTTTAAGCACCTGCAAAATGCAGGTGCTTTTTTTCTTAACTCGGTTTGAAAATTACCTGATCTTGATGGAAAATTAAATCAATGAAAAAAGTAAAATCAACCAGCCAGCCCCAAAAACTTCAGAGACCAAGCTGGGACCAGTATTTTATGGAAATTGCCCAGCTGGTAAGCAAAAGAAGCACCTGTCTGCGGAGGAAAGTAGGAGCAATATTGGTTAAAGACAAAAGAATCCTGGCTACTGGCTATAATGGTGCACCTAGCGGTCTGAAGCACTGCTCGGAGACAGGATGCTTAAGGGAAGAACTAAAGGTTCCAAGCGGAGAACGGGCGGAGCTTTGCCGGGGACTGCATGCGGAACAGAATGCAATTATTCAATCTGCCTATCATGGAGTTTCCATTAAAGGGGCAACCCTTTACTCCACCACTCTTCCCTGCTCCATTTGTTTAAAAATGTTAATTAATGCGGGAATTAAAGAGATCGTTTATCTGGAGGGATACCCGGACCCGCTGGCAGAAAAATTAATCGCTGAATCAAAGATTAAGCTGAGAAAATATCAGGGAGGAAAGAAATGAAATGTCCCTTTTGCGGAGAACTGGACAATCGGGTAATAGATTCTCGCCTGAGCAAGGACGGAACCGTGATTAGAAGAAGGCGAGAATGCCTGGAATGCGGAATGCGTTTTACCACTTATGAGAGAGTGGAAGAAACCCTGCCTTTGGTAATTAAAAAAGATGGTAGAAGAGAACATTTTGACCGAATGAAAATTTTAATTGGCTTAAAGAAAGCCTGCGAGAAACGACCGATTAGTATCACCACCTTAGAAAAGGTAGTGGACAAAATAGAACATAAACTTCTGGAAAGCGGAGAAAAAGAAATTCCTTCTTCCGTTATCGGAGAAGAAGTAATGAAAGAGCTTTATAACCTAGACCATGTTGCTTATGTAAGATTTGCCAGTGTTTACCGCTCTTTTAAGGACATCAATCAGTTTATGGATGAATTAAAAGACCTTTTAGAAAGGCAAAAAGAAGAAAAAGAAAAAAGCAGAAGATGAGATGGATTACGAACGGTTGATGAAACGAGCCCTTCAGCTGGCTAAACGAGCGGAAGGGGAAACTGCTCATTATCCAATGGTCGGAGCCTTGCTGGTTAAAAACGGAGAGATTATTAGCCAGGGATATTTTAAAAAACCAGGAGAACCCCACGCAGAAGTAAAAGCTATAGAAAAAGCCGGAAGCAATGCCCGGGGCGCTACTTTAATTCTCAATCTGGAACCCTGTGCCCATTACGGCACCACTCCTCCCTGTACCGAGGCAATTATCCGGGCAGGAATTAAAAAAGTAGTTGCCGGGATGATTGACCCCAACCCTCTGGTCTGCGGAAAGGGTTTTAAAAGGCTTCGCTCCGCTGGTATTGAAGTGGTAAGCGGAGTTTTAGAAAAAGAATCTAGATGGCTTAATCGCCATTTTGTTAAATATATCACAACCGGGCTTCCCTGGGTAATTTTAAAATTAGCCAGCACCATAGACGGAAAAATTGCTGACCGTTTCGGCAACTCAAAATGGATTAGTGGAGAAGAAGCGAGAAAATATGTCCATCAGCTTCGGAAAAAGGTTCAGGTAGTAATGGTAGGAATTGACACGGTATTAAAAGATGACCCCCAGCTTACAGTTCGGCTGGTGCCGACAAAAAATCAACCCCGAGCCCTGGTAATTGATTCCCGGCTAAAAATCCCTCTCTCTGCCCAGGTGCTTTCTCGCTCCGGAACCATTATTGCCTGCAGAAGTGATGCCAGAACAAACAAACAAAAGCAATTGAAAAAAATCGGGGCAGAAATCATCACCACCACTTCGGACTCTTCCGGGAAGGTTAACCTCAGACAATTGATGAGGAAGCTGGGCAAGAAAAAGATTGCTTCCTTGCTCTGTGAAGGAGGAGCTCATCTAGCAGGGGAACTTCTGGAACAGGGGCTGGTTGATGAGCTTCATTTTATTTTTGCGCCTCTGCTCCTGCCCGACGGTAAATCTCTTCCTTTAACAATGGGGAAAGCTCCCTGGAAGCTGAACCGGGCAATTTCTCTTTATCAGCCGGGCTTCCGCCGGCTCGGCAAAGATTTTCTTTTTACCGCCCTGCTTCGGGAGGGATAAAATTGTTTACCGGTTTGATAGAGCGGAAAGGAAAAATCCTGCAGATAGAATCTCAGAGAGGCGGGAAAAAATTCTGCCTCAGTGCCGGAAAGGACTTTGAACTGAACCCGGGGGATTCTGTCGCGATAGATGGTGTTTGTCTTACCGTAATAAAAATTGATGGGGAAAAATTCTGGGTGGAGGCGAGCCCGGAAACTTTGCAGAAAACCACTCTCTCCCGAAAAAAGCCCGGTGAGGAGGTAAATCTGGAAAGAGCTCTTTTGCTTTCTGAGAGACTGGGCGGGCATCTGGTGCTTGGTCATATTGATGGAACGGGAGCGGTAAGAAAAAAAACTCCTCAGGGAGAATTTCTAGAGCTGGAAATAGAGGCGCCCAAAGAGGTGGAAAAATATTTGATTGAAAAAGGCTCCATCGCGGTGGATGGAATTAGTCTGACCATCAATCAGGTTCGGGGGAATATCTTTTCAGTGATGCTTATTCCTGAAACCTTAAAAAGAACCACCATCTCTCAAAAAAATCCCGGTGATAAAGTGAACCTGGAAGCAGATATTATCGGGAAATATGTTGAAAAATTCCTGCAAAAAGCTCCCGGTTTAACCATAGATAAACTGAAAGAAGAAGGATTTTAAGGGCTGTTTGGTAAATGGCAAAGGTTCTTTTTATCCAGCTCAATGAATATGAACTTCACGGAATAGAGGCACTGGCAGGCGAGCTCAAATCTCGCGGACAGAAGGTGGAGCTACTGGTAGCCTTTTTTGAAAAAAGACTGCTTCAGAAAATAAAAGAATTCTCTCCGGATTTGATCGGTTTTTCTCTGGTTTCTGCGGAACGAAATGAAGCTGTCCAGTGGGCAAGGGCTATAAAATCTCACTTTCCCATTCCCATAATCTTTGGAGGCATAGACCCCACCTTTTCCCCTCAGATAATAAATGACCCTTCTGTAGATTTTGTTTGTCGAGGAGAAGGGGAACGAGCGATTTTACAACTTCTGGAAGCATTAGAACAGGGCAAAGATTATCTGGAAATAGAAAATCTCTGGATAAAAAAGGATGGAGAAGTTTATCAGAACCCGGTGGGAGGGCTGATTGAAAACCTGGATGAGCTTGCCTTCCCGGATAAAGAAATTTATTATTCCAGATATTCTTATTATCGCAATTACCCGATTAAATTTTTTATTGCCAGCCGGGGCTGTCCTTTTGCCTGTAATTACTGTGCTAATCAGGGGCTGAAGCAACTATACCCTAACTCCTCACATTATCTTCGTTTTAAATCTCCGGATTATCTTTTAGAAGAAATTAAGTCTGTGCTTAAAAAGTATCCTGCTCGAACCATTGGGTTTAATGATGACCTTTTCAGTTATAATCTCTCCTGGATGGAACAGGTCCTTCCTCGCTACCGAAAGGAAATAGGAATACCCTTCTTTTGTGCGGGAAGAATTGACCTGCTTAATGAAGATAAAGTCCGGCTTTTAAAAGAGGGTGGATGCTATTCTTTCTGGTATGGGCTGGAGAGCGCCAACCCCGAGCATCGGGAAAAAATCCTGAACCGGAAAATGAGCGAGGAGAAAATCAAAGAAGGAGTGGAACTGCTCCACCGGTTCGGAATCAGCACCCAGAGCTACAATATTTTAAATTATCCGGGAGAAACTATTGAAGACGGATTAAAAACTCTTGACCTGAATCGGAAGCTAAAAAATGATTTTGTGGTCAGCTCATTGTTTCAGCCCTTTCCCGGAACCAAACTGGCAAAAACTCTGGGCTTAAATCAAGCCACCTCCTCTAAGGCTCCGGATAAATCCGAAGATTTTAGTTATTTTGCCTTTAGCCCGTTCCGGCAAAAAGATACCCAAAAGCTGGAAAACCTGCATAAATTTTTTATTCTTGGATTTCGGAGTAAATGGGTGAGACGATTACTTCCTGCTCTGGTCCGGTTGCCGAAAAACCCTCTGTTTGATATATTATTTTTGATCAGCTTTGCGATTGATTATGCTCGGGTCCATCGCCTGAGCTGGAAAGAGACCATAAAATATAATATTATTCATATCAGAACCACATATTTGCGAAGGAGAGCAAAAGCTCCCAGGAGGTAGTTTTATGAAAGAAAAAGAAGTAAATGAGTACCTTGCCACGATTGAGGAAGCAATTGAACTAATCCGGCAAGGAAAAATGATTATCCTGGTTGATGACCCGGAACGGGAAAATGAAGGTGATTTGATGCTCCCGGCGGAAAAGGTCACCCCAGAGGCGATTAACTTTATGGCGAAATATGGTCGGGGATTGATCTGTCTAACTCTTACAGAAGAAAGGTGTGAACAGCTAAATCTCCCTTTAATGGTTTCTGAGAACCAGAGCCGATTCGGCACCGCCTTTTGTGTTTCCATAGAAGCCCGGGATGGAGTGACCACAGGCATCAGTGCCTACGACCGCGCCCGAACCATTCAGGTAGCAATTGCTGATGATACCAGACCGGAAGATTTAGTTCGCCCCGGACATATCTTTCCCATCCGGGCGAGAAAAGGCGGGGTGCTGGTCCGGGCAGGTCAGACTGAGGGCTCGGTGGATTTATGTAGGCTGGCAGGACTGAAGCCTGCCGGGGTTATCTGCGAAATAATGAAAGACGACGGCACAATGGCAAGGATGCCGGACCTGGTCAAATTCGCCCAAGAGCATAATTTAAAAATTGTCACGATTGCGGACCTGATTAAATACCGAATGCGAACCGAAAGGCTGGTTCACCGTATCGCTGAGACCACAGTTCCCACCAAAGAATGGGGAGAATGGAGAGTAATTGCTTATACCAGTGATGTCAGCCCGGATGCCCATCTTGCCTGGGTAAAGGGAGAAATATCTCCGGAAGATAATGTTTTGGTCCGGGTGCATTCCGAATGTCTAACCGGGGATGTTTTTCATTCTCTTCGCTGTGACTGCGGAGAACAGCTCCACAAAGCGATGGAAATGATTGCCCGGGAAGGAAAAGGCGCGCTCATTTACCTGAGGCAGGAAGGAAGAGGCATTGGGCTTTTGAATAAAATCAAGGCTTATGCTTTACAAGACCAGGGATTGGATACAGTAGAAGCGAATATCGCTTTAGGCTTCAAGCCAGATTTAAGAGATTATGGAATTGGGGCACAAATCCTGATTGACCTGGGCATACGAAAAATGCGGGAGCTGACCAATAATCCTAAAAAAGTGGTGGCTCTGGAAGGATTTGGTTTAGAAATCACCGAACGAGTTCCCCTGGAAATCAAACCCAATGATAAAAATTTAAAATATCTTAAATGCAAGAAAGAAAAACTCGGGCACCTCTTAACCCTTAATCTGAAAGATTGAGAAAGGAGGAAAGGGTGAAAGAAATTCAGGGACAACTGGATGCAAGAGGGTTGAAATTTGCCCTGGTGGTGAGCAGGTTCAATGAATTAATCACCAGCCGGCTGTTAGCTGGAGCACTTGATGCCCTTCGCCGGCTGGGAGCAGAAGAAAAAAATCTTTTGGTGGTGCGGGTTCCTGGTTCCTTTGAAATTCCCCAGGTAGCCCTCAAATTAGCTAAAAGCGGAAAATTTGATGCAATAATTTGTCTTGGTGCCCTTATCCGGGGAGCAACTCCTCACTTTGATTACCTGAGCGCAGAAGTAACCAAGGGAATTGCCCAATCTGCTTTAGAAACCGGGGTGCCGATTACCTTTGGAGTTATCACCGCTGATAATCTGGAACAGGCAATAGAACGAGCTGGAACTAAAAGCGGAAACAAGGGATTTGATGCTGCGCTCTCCGCGGTAGAGCTGGCTCAGGTTTTTAAACAATTATGAAAAACTTAAAAATATTTTTAGGTCATTGAAAATTTAAAATGGGCAAAAGAAGAAAAGCCCGGGAACTGGCGCTTCAGGCTTTATTTCAGATAGATTTTTACCGCACAAAAAATCCGGAATCCCTTAATTACTTCTGGCAGGAGCAGAAAGTCAGCGGAGAGGTGTTGGATTTTGCCCGAAAATTGGTGGAGGGGGTTTGCCGTCGCCGGGAAGAAATTGACCAGCTAATTGAAGAGCACTCGGAAAACTGGAAACTTTCCCGAATGAGCCGGGTGGATAGGAATATCCTGCGAATGGCGGTTTTAGAACTTTTAGAAATGGAGGATATCCCCTGCAAGGTAACGATAGATGAAGCCATAGAGCTGGGGAAAAAATATGGAACGAGTGATTCCGGAGCTTTTATCAACGGAATTTTAGACCAGATTTTAAAACGCCTGACCCGGGAAGATAAAATCCGCAAGGTGGAAAATATATGAAATTGAGGGTCTGCTCCTATCCGGTTGATTGGGATTTACATCAGATATTGGCTCTGCCGGTTTTTGAAGACCAGCTTCCACCCAGAGGTTCTACGGGAAGGATTGATTTTCGTCTTCAAGGATTAATCACCGGGATGATTCTAGAAAATCTCTTTCCCCCGCAGGAGAACTGGCTCTTGATGAATCTTACCGGGAAGCTGGCTTCCTCTTTATTTCTGGTAGGTGCGGGGAGAAGGGAGCAGTTAAATCTTCAACTGGTAGCACGCTGGTCTGAGCAGGTTTGCCAGAAACTGGTTAAAGCTGGGGCAAAATTTTTCTCTCTGGCAATTGACCAGCTTTATCTGGATAATTTTTTCCTCAAAGATTTTTGTGAAGCCCTGCTTAAAGCTTTTCTCTCCCTGCCGGCAGAAAGAATTAACTTGTATCCGGGAGAGGAATTAGCTCCTAAACTGTCCAAGGAAGTGGAGCGATGGCTTTATCACTTTCGCTCTCAGAGGGAGCTGGAACTGGAAATAGTATGGACTCCTGAACTATTAAAACGGAGGAAAATTTGAGCAGGCGGGGAAAATTATTACTGGCAGGAAGCCTGGCTCTATTGTTATATCTCAATATCATTTATTTACAGAGAGATTTAGACCAGATTCATACCGGGATATTTGTTCAAGGGGAGCGTCCATTGATTTTCCCGAGAGCTTCGGTAGTTCGGGCTTTGAGCTTAGGACATAGAAATCTATTGGCAGATTATTACTGGCTGAAAGAAATTCAATATCTTGGCAAGTGCATAGAGCAAAAAATTAAACCCTTCCAACTTTTCAGATATGCTCAGTTTATCACTGATCTTGACCCATATTTCTTTGAGGTTTATTATTACACTTCAGCCATAATGATTGCGGAAAGGATTATGCCGGAAGAAATTGTTAAGCTGTTGGAAAAAGGCAAGAAATATTTACCGGACAAAAAACAAATTCCCTTTCATCTGGGATTTGTCTATTATTATTTTTTGAAAGATTATGAGAAATCTGCGGAGAATCTGGATTTAGCGGCCAAGATAAGTGGATATTTGCCTTATGCACTGCTGGCAGCTCGCATCCGGGCGGAAAAAGGAAATGTTGATTTAAGTATGACAATCCTTCAGGAGATAATCAAAGAAACGGGCAAAACCAGATGGAGAGGAAGTGCAATTCAATTTTTAAGGGGGCTGGAGCAAAAAAAAATTTTGGAGATGCTTAATAACAAAGTTCAAGAATATTTTGAGCGATTTGGCTTCTGGCCAGAAAGTCTTGAGGAGTTAGTAAAAGTTGGTCTGGTTAAAAACATTCCTCAAGACCCGGTGGGAGGGAAATTTTACCTGGACCCAGAGACTCATCAAGTAAAAAGCACAAAAGAATATTTTGTTGGAGTTTATAAACCCCCAGAATGGATGGAGCAATGATAAAAACTGAAGGTTTAAAAAAGACATTTCAGATTGGGTTTCGGAGAAAAGAAATAGAGGCATTAAAGGATTTAAATCTAGAAGTTGAAAAGGGAGAAATCTTTGGTTTCCTTGGTCCCAATGGTGCCGGAAAAACCACTACCATTAAAATCCTGGTTGGATTGATCAAGCCGACTGCGGGAAAAGCCTGGGTAATGAACCAACCAGCGGGCTCAGTTCTGGCTCGAGAAAAACTGGGCTTTCTTCCAGAGCAACCATATTTTTACGATTATTTGACCGGAGAGGAATTTTTAAATTTCTGCTCTCAGTTTTTTCCTTTTAGCGAGGGGGAGAGAAAAAAAAGAATAAATTATTTAATGGAGCTGGTTGGTCTGGAAAGGGCACGGGATTTAGCTCTGCGTAAATATTCCAAAGGAATGCTTCAAAGAATCGGTTTGGCACAGGCATTGCTCAATGACCCGGAGCTGGTAATTCTTGATGAGCCATTAACCGGGCTTGACCCGATTGGAAGAAAAGAAATGAGGGATATAATTGCTCAATTGGGCAAAGAGAATAAAACTGTTTTTTTCAGCACTCATATTTTAAGTGATGTTGAGGTCATCTGCGACCGGGTGGGAATTATTCATCAGGGGAAACTTTTGGGGGTAGGTCTCTTAGAAGACCTGTATGAAAAGACCATCAAAGAATGGGAGCTTCAGGCAGAGGTAAGGAATGAACAGCTCTTAGCTCAGTTAAATCAATTGAGTCAGGAAAAAAATCTCCCTATGCTCTGGCAAAAAGAACGGGTGCTAATCCGTACTTCTGATGAAAACGAAGCTCAGGCTCTTTTAAAGCTTATTTTTGAAGGGGGAGGAAAGATTCTGGAATACACGGTAAAAAGAGAGAGTCTAGAGGACTTTTTCTGGAGGATGGTGGAAAAAGAGGATAACCAATGAGAAAAATCTGGGCAATTGCTTTTAACACTTTTCGGGAAAATATTCGGGACCGGATTTTATATAATCTTCTGGTTTTTGCTCTGATTATGATTGTCCTTTCCGTGGCTCTGGTTCAACTTTCTACTGGAGAATGGGAGCGAATTACCATCAATGTCGGGCTGGGGAGTATTTCCATTTTCGGCAGTCTAATTGCGATATTTCTTGGAATTACTCTGGTAAGCAAAGAAATAGAAAAACGAACAATTTTTACTCTGCTTTCTAAACCCATTTCTCGCACCGGATTTCTTTTAGGGAAATATCTGGGACTACTTTTTACCATTCTGGTTAACACTGCGATTATGATTATTGTTTATCTGGTGGTTCTGTATGTCCTTAAAGGTTCTTTTAACTGGTCGCAGGCTCAGGCACTAATTCTTCTTTTTATTAAGTTTGCGATTGTGGTGGCAATTGCCCTTTTCTTTTCCAGTTTTAGCACTCCTACATTATCTGCAATATTTACTCTGGCAATGTTTGTAATCGGACATCTAACTAACGATATCAAAACTTTTGGTGAACACAGCAAGTATCTGGCTTATAAATATCTTGCTAAGGTAATTTATTACATTATTCCCAATCTCTCTAATTACAGCTGGTTAGATAAAGCTACTTATGGAATTGTGATGCCCGGAAAGGAATTTCTTCTTACCATCTTAATCGGAATTATTACTGTCGGGTTTATTCTTGCCCTTTCCAGTCTAATTTTGGAAAGAAGAGATTTTATTTGATCCGGTGAGAAACTTTTTAAAAAAAACGCCTTTTGAAAAACTGTTTTTTATCTTATTTTTACTGGGAATTTTTTTAAGATTTTTAATTTCGGGAAGAATTTATTACTGGTCAAATTATCTCTTTTTTTTCTGGTTTAGTTTTCTGTATCTACTGGGATTGCTTTTAAGAACAAAAGAACTCAAACTCCACCCGATTTTAAAACTGGGCTGGTTTTTATTTCTGGGGGGGATTATTATCTCTCTTCCTTTTGGGATTCATCCCTTGCTCACCGCTCGGGAGATGGTAATTTTTTTAAATTATTTTTTTATTTTTCTGGGCGCAACTATTTTTCTGAATAAAGAAAATTTAAAAATTCTCATCTGGGTGATTATTATAGGGGCTTTCTTCAATGCTCTTTTTGGACTCAGACAATATCTGGGCGGTTTAGAAGCCACTTTACAGACGGCGAATGCCCCGGATTTGATGGCTTTAGAAAAAATCAGGCTCAAAAGAATTTTCGGGTTTACCTTCTCTCCGGATTTTTTTGCCGACCAGACCGCCTGTGCTTTGGTACTTTTGCTCGGCACATTCTTCTGGCTGACCAGAGAAGAAAATAAAATAGTAAAAAATATTATCCTTGGGCTTCTTTCCCTGCTCTTCTTTCTTTCTCTTTTTCTCACCCGTTCTTTTGGAGGAATTCTCTCCTGGGCAATAGGAATGGTAAGCTTGATTCTATTTAATTGGGGGAAAAAGCTTTCCGGAAAAAGATTAATTGCGCTTCTGGTCGGCGGGGGCTTGTTAATTTTTTTGATTTTTACTTTTTTCATTTATCAGAGGCGGGAGAGTTTTTTTAAATCAGAAACAAATCCGATAGTTCTTCGGCTTTTGAATTTTAAATCCGGGATTTTAGTCTGGAAAGAAAAGCCCCTCACTGGAGTGGGCTTGGGTAATTTCTGGATCGCTTATCCTAAGTATCGCCCTCCCCGGGGGAATGAGATTAGATATGTCCACAATAATTTTATTCAATTACTCGCAGAGGCAGGACCAATTAGTAGTTTGGGATTATGTTTGATTGTCTTATATTTATTCCTGGGATTTAGAAGATTATTTTTTCAGTCGGAACCAGCAGTGGTGGGAGTCTGGTCAGCACTGGCAGTGCTCTGGTCTCACTGGCTCTGGGATTTTGGTTTATATGTTCCGGAGCTGGCTGGTTTATTTTTTGTGCTTCTGGCGGGATGGGCTCTTTTTCAAACAAATGAAGAAAAAAATCTCTCCCGGTCTTATCTGGTTATTCTTGGGCTTTTGCTCGGTCTTTTATGGTTAGCTAATGGCTGGCTTTTTCAACAGGAAAGAATGGAAAGAAAAGCCAAATACTACCTTGAAAAGGGTGAACTGGAACCCGCCCGAAAATATGCTCGGAGAGCTTTAAAACTGATTCCTGCAGATGATTTCGCTTATGGGATTTTAGCCCGCCTGGAACAAATACAGGGTGGAAATGAAAATAAAGTGGTCAAGCTTTATCAAATGGCAATATCACTTAATCCCAGATTTGCTTTCTGGTATAAGGAACTGGGAGATTATTATTTGAGGAAAGGGAAATTAGAGCAAGCAGAGAAAGAATATCAAAAGGCTTTAGAATTGTATCCCTATAAACTGGAATTTTTAATTCAGCTGGCTCGGGTTTATAGATTAAAAGGAGAGCTTAGCCGGGCAGAAAAATATGCCCGAAGGGCGCTGGAAGTTTCTGGTGAGCATCGCCTGGCTTACTGGGAATTAGTCTGGATTTACCACGCAAAGGGAGAGCAAGATAAACTTATAGAAACCTTAAAAATCTTAAGCCAGCAATTTCAAGACCAGCAGGCAGGAAGGCTTTTAAGAAAATTAAGCAATGAGCCTGATTAAAAAGGTTGCCTGGAATAATCTTTTAGTTCTAAGTGAGCGATTATTTACCGCTTTTCTCGGGTTTTTAGTCTCCATCTGGCTAATCCGCTATTTTGGACCCGAGCAATATGGTGTTTACAGTCTGGTTTTTGCCTGGTATACCTTCCTGAATGTTTTTACTCCATTTGCCATAGAGCAGGTAGT
>CAZKMM010000071.1:0-13773 GCA_964553915.1 uncultured bacterium | reverse complement strand
AATCCGCTCCCCCGGGCAAGAAAATCCTTAAGGCTTTTTTTATACCATTTTTCTGGGTTCTGCTCTTTAACGGGTTTTAACCATTCTGGCTCTGCAGGATGAGAATTAGTATCTTCTACCTGAAAAAAATCATAAACCAACTCCAGTGCCTTTTCTTTTGCCTGAAAAATCCGGGTATCCTTCAATAAGACCAATTCTTTATTGAGCTTTTCTGTTAAAGAGGGAAGCGGGCTTTTCGGAGAATAAAGATGAAGCCCATAGTCTAGAATAAATCCCTCCTTTTCCAGCACCCGAACCCTACCACCAATTTGAGAAAGCTCTTCCAGAATTAAAACTTTAGCTCCCTTTTCCGCCAAAAAAGCTCCAGCAGTTAATCCTGCAAGACCACTGCCAATAATCACTACTTCTGGCTTTTTCACTTCTTCCCCCTAAACTTTTTTAAAGACCAAAAGAAACCGCTCTCCCATCTGAAAAGGAAATTGATAATGATATGAGTCAAGCAGTTTAAAGGAAGACTTCTTTTGCTCCTTTTCTGATTTTTTAACCTCCCCTTCCCATTTTGGTCCTTTATAGGCAATAAGCACTCCTCCCTTTCTTAAATAAGGAGCAGAAAGAGAAAAAAGTTGACCAAGCCTTCCAAAAGCCCGGGCAAGCACTGCATCAAGCTGTCCGGAAAGGACATTCTGGAAAACCCGGTGGTCAATCCTCTGGGCAATTGCCTGAATATTTTTCAACCCAAGCTGGCGAATCACCAGATTTAAAAAAGCCACCTTTTTCTGCTTTGATTCCAGAAGAATCATCCTTAAATCCTTCCGGGCTATCTTTAAAGCCAAGCCCGGGCATCCCATTCCACTTCCAAAATCTGCCACAAACCATCCCCTTTTTAAAAAAGGGGCGCCAGCAAGAGAATCCAGAAAATGCTTAACCACTATTCCCTGCTCATCCTTGATGGCAGTGAGATTTATTTTCTGATTATATTCCTGGATTAACTTCAAATATTTCTGGAACTGCTCCAACTCTTCTTCCCGCAATTTCAGATTAAATTTCTCTGCTTCTCTTAAAAGCAGATTGCCAATCTCAGGCTGCATCTTGAGCGGACTCTTGTTTAAATTTTTTTAAAAATACCTGCAAGATAGAGAGCGCGGCTGGGGTGACTCCGGGAATTCTGCCTGCCTGCCCCAGAGAAATGGGCTGAACCTTTTTCAGCTTTTCCCGAACCTCTTTGGAAAGTCCGGGAATCTGCTCATAATCAAAATTCGGGGGGATTTTCTCCTGCTCCCGCTTTCGGAATCTCTCTACCTCTCTCATTTCCCGCTCAATATATCCTTCATATTTCACCTGAATTTCCACTTCTTCTTTTACTGGCTCAGGCAGGACTTGCAGGCTGGGCTCCAGCTCTCTGAGTTTATCCCAGCTCATTTCCGGTCTGCGAAGAATCTGCTTCAGAGAAGCCGGGGAGCGAATTGGACTGGTGCGGAGACGCTCAAGAACCTGATTCACCTCTTGATTGGGATAAATAATCCCCTCCTCCAGTTTTCCCAGGCTCTGCTCAATCAACTCCTTCTTCTTCAAAAACTGCTCATACGCCTGCTCGCTCACCAGCCCCACCCTCCAGCCGATTTCCCGAAGCCGGAGGTCTGCATTATCTTCCCGAAGCAGGAGCCGATATTCTGCCCGGCTGGTAAACATCCGATACGGCTCCTCGGTGCCTTTGGTCACCAGGTCATCAATTAAAACCCCGATATATGCCTGGCTCCGGTCCAAAATGAGCGGAGGCTCGCCCTTTAATTTCAAGCCTGCATTTATCCCGGCAATAATTCCCTGAGCCCCTGCCTCCTCATAACCGCTGGTGCCGTTGATTTGCCCGGCATGAAAAAGCCCTTCTATTGCCTTGGTCTCCAGGCTGGGCTTGAGCTGGGTGGGTTTGACAAAATCATATTCTATGGCATATCCCGGTCGGATAATTACCGCATTCTCCAGCCCTTTGATGGAACGAACCATTTTTTCCTGAATATCTATGGGCAGGCTGGTGGGAATGCCGTTAGGGTAAATCTCTATGGTATCCAAACCTTCTGGCTCCAGAAAAATGCGGTGGCTGGATTTATCTGGAAATCTCACCACCTTATCTTCAATGCTCGGGCAATATCTGGGACCAATCCCTTTGATTACTCCAGTAAAAAGCGGGGAGCGGTCCAGCCCGCTCCGGATAATCTCATGAGTGCGTTCATTAGTGTAAGTAATATAACAGGGCACCTGAGGGCGGTTGAGCTTTTCCGTATCAAAGCTGAAAGGTCGGGGAGGGTCATCTCCATATTGAGGCTCCAGGATTTCAAAGTTAATGGTCTTTCCATCCAGCCGGGGGGTAGTGCCGGTCTTGAGTCTTCCCAGTTCAAATCCCAGAGAAGCGAGTGATTCGCTTAATCCCTCTGCAGGAGGCTCGCCAGCTCTTCCTGCGGAAAAATTAACCAGCCCGATATGAATCAACCCCTGAAGAAAAGTGCCGGTGGTAAGAATCACGCAGGGAGCATAAAATTCCTCCCCGGTTTTAAGCTGAACTCCCCTGACCTTGCCGTTCCCCTCCAGAATTTTTACCACCATTCCCTGGCGGAGATGGATATTCGGCTCGGATTCTAAAACCTTTCGCATATAAACCCGATATTGATACATATCTGCCTGTGCCCGGCTGGAACGAACCGCGGGACCCTTTCTGGTATTCAAAATCCGGAACTGAATCCCGGTGGCATCTATTGCTTTTGCCATCTCTCCGCCCAGAGCATCAATTTCTTTTACCAGCTGTCCTTTTGCCAGCCCGCCAATCGCAGGATTACAGCTCATCGCTCCAATCATATCCACATTGATGGTCACCAGCAGAACCTTAAAGCCCATTCGGGCACCGGCGAAAGAGGCTTCTATTCCGGCGTGCCCGGCTCCGACCACAATGATGTCAAAATTTCTCTCTGCTCCCATCAGGTTTTATTTTGCTTTTTTATTCCGGTTTCTGCAAGCCCGAGCCGGGAAATTCCCGCCTCTGGCAAATCTGGAAAATTTGCCCAAAGAAAAAAATACAGGTATCTTATTAAATCTAATATGAGCTTTGATAGTTCATATCCGGAGACTTTATCAGACCTGGCAGGAAAAAGTTATTTAAAGCAGATCTGGGAGATTGCCTGGCCCACCAGCATTTCTATGCTTTTGTTTTCCCTTTATGACCTTATTGACCTGAAATGGATTGGATTCTTAGGCACCGAGGCGGTTGCTTCGGTGAGCCTTTGTGGAAATATCAACGGGGTGCTGTTTGGCTTGATGAATATTCTCTATATCGGTTCTTTAGCGGTGTTTACCCGATTTATTGGCGCTGGGGAACAGGCAAGGCTCCGACATAGCTTTCATCAGTCAATATTTTTAGGAGCTTTGATTGGTCTCTTGCTTTTTGTTATTGGCTGGCTCACTGCTCCTTTGCTTCTGGGCTTTTTTCATTTAAGCTCACAGGTATATCATTTATCTTTGGTTTATTTGCGAATCTTTTATATTTTTTTCTTTTTTCTCTTTTTAGGGATTCCTCTCTGGACCGCCTGGATTGCCCTGGGAAAAACCTGGCTTCTTTTAGTGGTAAATTTAATCTCGGTTGGGGTGAACCTGATTTTAGACCCGGTTTTTATTTTCCCCCGGGGAAAGATGCTGGTTGGGGTCTTTGGCTGGGGAGTAGCTGGAGCAGCAATCGCCAGTCTGCTTTCAGAAATTCTCTCCCTCTTGATTCTCCTGGGACTTTTGAAAAGAAAAGATTTTATGGTGAAAAGCCCGGTTTTAAAAAATTTCAAGGTTTCTTTTAAAGAATCTCTCCGGATTTTGCGGATTGGGATTCCCTCCAGTATTGCGGTTTTATCCCGTCCAATGAGCACGGTAATTCTTCAGCGTTTTATCACTGGCTTTGGGACTTCTGCTCTGGCAGGATTTGGAATTGGACTTCGCTGGCTGGGGATTAACTGGATATTTTTTGGAGGAATTTCCGCGGCGGTCAGCTCACTGGTGGGAAGATATCTAGGAGCCAAGCTTGGGGAAAAAGCAGAGGCAATGATGAGGCGGGCTTATCTTCTTGGGGTTATGATTCAATTTTTAGTATCTTTGTTTTTTATACTCTGGGCAAAACCGCTGGTGGCATTGATGGAACCAACTCCAGGGACTATCAGGGCAGGAAGTGCTTTTTTAATCTGGGTGAGTCTGGCAATGCTTTTAAGCTCTCCGGGAAATATTGCCCGGGCTTGTTTGAACGGGGCTGGGAACACCAATCCGCCAATGGTAATTTCTATTATTGCGAACTGGATAATAAAACTACCTTTGGCTTGGGCACTGGCTTATCCTTTACGGGTGGGTCTTACTGGCATCTGGCAGGCAATGTTTTTTTCTCTGGTGATAGAAGGAATTTTGCTTCTGGGCTGGTATTTTCGGGGGAAGTGGAAAGAGCATAAAATCTAAGTTTTTCCTTCCGGCTTTTTTTTATTCTTCTGAGCGGAAATTTGGAAAAAATCTCCCTGAAAAAGAATGGTTTGCTGAAACTGAGCTTTTTTCAAGCTCTGAGTCCGAAGGTAGTTGCTGGCGGTAAGGTCTTCAATAAACCGCTGACCCCAGCTAAAAATATTGTTCTCCCAGACCTTTTTCCAGAGCTTCTGGAATCGTTCCTTTCTTTCCCGGGCAGGCATAGTTAAAGCACGAAAAATCCCCCGAGCAATGTCCTCCTCAGAAAAAGGATTAACAATCACCGCTTCCCGCAATTCTTCCGCGGCCCCGGCAAACCGGCTTAAAACCAGCATTCCTGGATTGGAGAGGTCCTGAGAGGCTATGTATTCCTTGGCAACCAGATTCATCCCGTCCCGAAAAGGCGTGACCAGACAGACCTCTGCCTCCCGATAAAACCGGGATAAACGAGCATGACCATAAGAGCGATATAGAAATTGAACCGGAGTCCAGTCATACTCAGCAAATTCTCCATTCACTTCTCCCACCAAGCTATCAATGTTTTTCTTGGCAGAAAGATATTCTGGAATATGGGTTCTACTTGGGGGAGCAATCTGAATCATACTTACTTTTCCTCGCCATTGAGGATAAAGCCTGAGAAACCGGTGGAAGCCTTTAATCCGTGCATCTATCCCTTTAGTGTAATCCAGCCGGTCCACTCCTAAAATTAACTTTTTTTCTCCGATCATTTTTTTCAGGCTAATTCGTTTACGGGAGGAAACCTGAGCATCCCTTTGAAATTTCTGGGGGTCAATCCCGATCGCATATACTCCGCTCATCTGCTGAAAATCATCCACAGTAAGCCATTCATTATCCCATCTTGCGCCCAAGAGTCTTTCTGTGGTAGTAAGGTAATTATCCCGATGAGCGGAGGTCTGAAAGCCCACCAGGTCATAAGCAAGCATCATCCTTAAAAGCTCCTCATTGCTGGGAAGAATTTGCCAGAACTCCACTGGTGGAAAAGGAATATGAAGAAAAAAACCAATCGGTCCAATAAACCCCTGCTGGCGAAGATAACTGCCCAGAGGAAGAAGATGATAATCATGCACCCAGATAATGTCCTGGTCAGATAAAAGCATTGCCAGTTCCTGGGCAAATCTCTGATTCACCCGCAAATAAACATTAAACTCAGACAGGGAGAGCTTTACCCGGTCCTGAAAGCAGTGGAACAAGGGCCAGAGCACCCGATTGCAAAAGCCGTGGTAAAAAGCATCCAGCTCGGTCTGGGAAAAATCTATGCTGGCAAATTCTATGGGTTCATAGCTCCATCGTCTGAGCACCCGCTCCTTGCTCGGTGCGGTCTTACCGCTCCAGCCAAACCAGAGACAGGCCTCTCCGGCATTTTCTAAAAGACTGAAAATAGCAGTTGCCAAGCCTCCTACCGGCTTGACCCGGCTCTCAGTATCTTCCTCCGGCTGAGCCGGAAGCCGGTTAGAAACCATCACCACTCTTTTTTTGCTCCCCGGTCTCATCAGGAAGAATTAACCACCTTTTCCCATCTTTTTAAAAATTTTAGCACAGATTGACAATTTGGTAAGTAAAATTTTGCATAAGTAAATTTTTCTGGTTTTCCTACTTTTATACCATATCCTTTATTTTGGAGCATCTGAAAGGCATTCTCATCAGTAAGGTCATCCCCCAGATACACCACAAAATACGGTTTTTTATATCTGGAAAGGAATTTCTGAGCCGCTTTTCCTTTATCCATTCCCCGGGCAAAAATCTCCACGCCCTTTTTAAAGGGATTGATTGCAAAAAGCTCTGCGGGAAGCTCTTTTGCCTGCCTAAGAGCAAATTTTTTTATTTGCTCTGCTCTTTCCTTTCTTAAACCCCGGGTGTGAACCGCAAGGCTAAAATTCTTCAACTCAATCCTTTGTTCCGGGATTTTAGTTTCAAGTTTTTCTTTAAGGTCTTGCAAATATTTCCTGATTTTCTTTGCTTTTTGGGGAATTTTTGTTCCTCGGTTTGGCTCCCAGATAACCCAGCCGTGCTCCCCAATCAGAATGACCGGAAGGTTTTTCAAAAAGATTTTCAGCTCCTCAATTTTTCTTCCGGAGATGATGGCAATGGTATGGTCTTTTTTCTGGCTCAATCTTTTTAAGATTGGAATAATTCCCGGCAGAGGATGGGCTTGCATTCTTTGAATTTTAAAGGGAGCCAGGGTGCCATCATAATCTAGAAGGAGGATTTTTTGAGGAGAGGTTTTTAGTTCTTCCCAGAAGCTTTCCGGAATATTGCCCAAATTCTCTTGCTGGGTTCTCATAATTCAATCAAGTGCTTTCCTCCATACATAAGCCCGAGCATTAAAACCAGATAATCTCTTATATGTCTGGTGAGTAGGAAGTTTTCTTTGACATACCTGTGTCCTTTTACTCCCATCTCTTTAATCAGCTCCGGATGTTCCAGTAGATACCGAATTCTTAAAGCCGCTCCTTCTGGGGTGTTGACCAGAAAACCGGTATGATAATTCACCACCTGAAGTTTAATTCCTCCCACATCTCCTCCAATTACCGGTTTGGATTTCCAGAGGGCTTCGGTCACGGTCAGCCCGAACCCTTCCCGGAGTGATTTCTGCAGGACAATATCCGCCAGCCTCTGGAGAGCATTAATTTTTCGGTCTGATTCCGGAGGAAGATTGAGGATATGAATATTATCCTCTCCTTCCACTACTTTCATTACTTCTTTTAAAACCATCTCTCCTTCCGGGTCATCAGTTGCTCCGCCTCCAGCAAGAACTAACTGAACGGGCTGGAATTCCCGGACCATTTTAAACGCCTGAATCACTCCCAGCGGGTCTTTAAACCGGTCAAAGCGTGAGACCTGTAAAAGCACTGGCTTTTTAGGGTCAAGCCCGAATTCTTCCCGGTAGCGGTCAAGTTCTTCCTCACTTAAAGGACAGTTCTTTTCGCTTAACGGGTCAATGCTTGGAGGGATAATATACATTGTCTGAGTGATGTTCTGGGAGAAATTCACCAGAGAAAAGATACTCGCATCGTAAAGTTTAATCATTGGACGAATCAGCTTCCAAACTGGACGCCAGGGATTGCTCAGGTCAATATGGCATCTCCAAATCCATTTTCCTTTTCTTTTGGGAAAAAAATGAGCTAAAGGCAGGGGCTGGGGGTCGTGAATGAAGACAAAATCTGCATTATAAAGAAGATTGCGGAACTTCTCTGCATTATGCTCATTTATTTGCAGATAGCGGTCAAACCAGTTTTTGGGGAAATCCTGCTCCCATCCCTGCAGGGAATTGTGGAGTTTTTTGGTAATCTGGAAAAAATCGCTGTTTGCCTCTATTACCTCCCAGTAGGTCTTCAAGCCCAGCTCATTCATTAAAAGCACCATTCGCTCCAGAATCTCTGCTACTCCTCCCCCCACCCGGGTGGAATTAATATGAACCACAATCTTTCCCTGTAGGGGCTGGGAAAGTTCTTCCAGCTGGGCTATAACTTCCTCACCAACAATCGGGATATAGTCTTTTAATTTCTTTTCTATCATTTTTTAGCTCGGGATTTTTTAATAGCTCCGGGTCTCCAGGGAGCAAAGGTTTTAATCAAGCGTTCTTTTAATTCCGATAAGGAGCAAAAATAGTATTCTACCTGGCTTAAGGACTCAACCAATGGTTGATATTCCTCCCCAAAGCTCCGAATCCAGAAAGTAAAATCATCCATCTTGTTTTCCAGCCGACGCCGGGCTTCTATAAAATGATAGTAAATCGTGCTGGTGCTTAGTTTGGGAATCAGCTGAGCCAGCTGTCTTGGAGTTCTTGCCTGCATCCCGGTATCAAAAACAATGGTCTGGCTGGTGAGGAAATAGAATTCCTCGCCGGCTCGTGCCCAGGGGATATAGCGTATCTCATAAAGCCGGTCCTCCACAATCTCTACCAGAGCGTCCCGAAGATGCTCCAGAGTGGGATAATCATGCGGGTCAATAATTCCCAGCCTCTCTGCTAAAACTGAATCGTGCAGGGCTCTTTTTGCCCACTGAGCAAAATCATTTCTGAATTCCGGGTCATCAAAACTGAACCGAAGCAAACCTTCATAAAAATGAGAATAAATGCTCTCCTCTGGAACCTTCTGAAGAAGCTGACAGAACTCCCGAAGGTTCTGGGCACTAACCCCGGTGGAAATGGTAACCAAAGCACAATCTTTAATTTGAAAATAAGGAGGCATTTTTCTTAGTTTTTTATTTTCCTTTGGAAAAAGGCTTTTGTCAAAGAAAAGCCCAGAAAAAATTTAGAGAATCTAAGAAGAGGCTTTTAAAAGCTTTATCACCCCTCGGGAAACTTTTTCTTTTAAACCTTTAACTTCTTTTACCGCTCCTTTCTCATCCACTCCTTTCACTTCAACCTTTGCCTTTAATTTAAACCCCGCCACCTCTAAAAAAGCCCGGATGGTTCTCAGGGAGGGCTCAAAGATATCCGGAGAATCCGAGCCAGCGCAAATCAGCAAAAGTGCCGGGCGATTTTCCCGAGCCAGAGGCTGGTCAAAAAGATATTTTCTTGCCCAAAAGCTCTGGAAGCGGTCAATCAGACCTTTAGCCTTGCCTGGCACCCCCAGGAAAAATACCGGGGTGGAAATAACCAAAATATCTGCCCGCTCCAGCTCCTTTTCAAAAATTTTAAAATCATCTTTCTGGATGCATTCCCCATATTCCTCACAATACCGGCATCCCAGACAGGGCTGGACCTGATACTCCCGAACCATCAGCTTCTTGGTCCGGACGCCATTTTCCCGGGCGGATTTTAAAGCCCATTCTAAAAGCAGGTCTGAATTGCCTTTTTCCCTTGGACTAAAACCTATCCCCAGCACCCGGGGGTTGGTCCGACCGGGTTTCATCTTAAAACTAAGATATACAGGATTTTATTTTTATTCAATTAGCGGGTTTTTCTCCCAGAAAAATCTCCCGGGCTTTTTTCCTGCCTGCCTCGGTCTTGAAAATTTTATTTATCTTTTCTTCCAGTTCCCTTCCTTTAAGCTCGGGATACTCCTCGGGCAAATTCACCAGCCAGTCCGCATCCCAGAGAAGCCGAAATTCCGGAGTATCTATCTCCCGGGCGGTATGATGATTGGCAATGATTTTTAAGATATGCTCAATCACTTCGGGCTCCAGGCTGGTCTTTCTTAAAATCTGCTCAGCAATTGGGGGACCTTCCAGCTCCTGATATCTCCCGGCACTGCTCCCATATTTCCTCTCCGCCTCCTTGATGCCTATATTATGAAGCACTGCGGAAGCTAATACCACTCTCGGGTCTGCATCCTCCTCCTGAACCAGCTCTTTGGCATATTCCAGAACTTGTAAGCTGTGTTTAATCCGCTTCTGGTCTGAGCCGAAAATTTTCTTCATCTCATCAACCAGTTGATTGACTAAAAGCATCTGCTCAACCTGTGCCCCTTCCTCTGGAAGAGAGCCCAGACATTGCCGGGCATAAGGACACCACTGGGCACAGCTCAAATCAATTCTGGGATTTTTAAATTTGTGTCCGCAGTTTTTACACTTCCGAACTCCTTCATCCCGAAAAAACTCCACCGGATGACCGCAGACCGGACAGGGAACCTCAAATATATCCCCTGGCTTCCAGTATCTGGTATCCTGTCCCGGACACTTCATTTTTACTCCTTCTACTCCTGATTATAGACCACAGATTCTAAAATTTCTCCTTGAATGCTGATTTTGGTTGCCCGAAAACTCAGCTCCTGCCCGGATTCTGCTATTGCCTGTTTAATCAAATGCACCATACCAAAACAGCAGGGAACCTCCATATAAACTATTTCCAGCTCTTTTGGTTTTGCCTGAAGGAAAACCTGCGCCAGCTTTTTCTGATAAAACTCCGCATCATCCAGCTTGGGACAGCCCACCAGAACCGCCCTGCCCTTTAAAAACCTCTGATGCAAATCCGCAAAAGCAAAAGGAACACAATCCGCACAGAGCAAAAGTTTTGCTCCCTTTAAAAACTCAGCAAAAGGGGGCACCAGATGTATCTGCACCGGCCAGTGAGAAAGACAGCTGGAACGAGATTCGGTTAAATCTTGCGAAGAATATGCCTGCTTCGGCTCAAACTGTCTCACCGCAGAGCCGGGACAAGAACAGGCATCAGCCCGAGTCCTTTCCTGAGCCTTGAGCCTCTCTACCGCCTGGGGGTCAAACTCCTCAGCTTCCCGCTCCTCAACAGTGATAGCCCCCTGAGGGCAGACACTCAGGCAGGCTCCTAAACCATCACAGTAAATCTCTCCTACCAGCCGGGCTTTGCCATCTATAATTTGAAGGGCTCCTTCCTGGCAGGCTAAAATGCACTCTCCACAGCCATCACACTTCTCTTCATCAATCTTTATAATTTGACGCTTTCTTTTTACCATCACTTCGTTCCTTTTCTAATCTAATTAAATCACTGAGCCGATTCTGGCTTAAATAATCTTTAATCTCCTGATTCACCTTATCCAGCAATTCACCAAACAAACATTCTTTAGAAAGGCAAACTTTTTTCTCCAGCAAACACCTGCGAATTTGATACCTTCCCTCAATCGCCTGATAAATATCCAGAAGAGTGATCCGCTCTGGAGATTTTGCCAGTTGATACCCGCCTGCAGGTCCTCGCTCTGCTTTCAAAAAACCCGCCCGAACCAGAGTCTGCAAGACCTTGGAAAGATGTGCCCCGCTTACCTTTAAACTTTGAGCCAGCTCTGAGGTGGAAAATCTTTTATCTGGCTGGCGAGCGAGTAGAAGCAAAGAATGAAAAGCCAAAGAACTTGCCTGCGAGATTTTTAAAATTTCTGCCATTTATTTTCCTATTCTGGTATTATAATACCAGAATTTTTATTTTTGTCAAGCGTAAAATCCTTCCAAAAGACAAAAATTTTACACCTCAGCTTTTCCGGCAGATTTTTTCACGGTTGAGAGCTGAATAAAAGCTGTTAAAATAGCTGATGATGAAGGTGGTAGTTCTTGGTTCAGGCACCAGCACCGGGGTGCCGGTAATCGGCTGTAAGTGTAATGTCTGCACTTCCTCTGACCCCCGGAACCGGAGGCGGAGAGCCTCGGTCTTAATTTCTGTGAAAGGAAAGAATCTGCTCATAGATACTCCACCCGACTTTCACCAGCAGGCACTGGAAAATCATATTGAGCGGGTGGATGCGGTTCTTTTCACTCATGACCATGCGGACCATATTTTTGGTCTGGATGAGCTGAGGATTTTCAATTTTCTTCAGGGGGGAAAGATTCCGCTTTATGCTCATAAAAAAACCTTATCTCGGATTCAGAGGCTGTTTGATTATATCTGGGATCCGGAGGCTCCGGTGGGAGGAGGAAAACCGCTTTTGGAGGCTCTGCCCATCAATGGCAGGTTTAATCTGGAAGGAATTGAGATTATTCCCATTGAAATTTACCACGGTAAGCAAACCATTTATGGTTATCGGATAGGCAATTTTGCCTATTTAACTGACTGCTCTGGAATACCGGACTCCAGCCGGGAGAAATTAAAAGACCTGGATTTATTGATTCTGGGTGCCCTTCGCTATCGTCCTCACCCCACCCATTTTTCTTTAAGTGAGGCACTGGAGGAGATAGAACGGATTCAACCCAAAAGGGCTTTGCTTACTCATCTCAGTCATAGTTTTGATTACCAGACTACCAGCCAGGAACTGCCCAGGGGGGTGGAGCTTGCCTATGACCAAATGGTGATAGAGCTCAAGGAATGAGAAAAATTTTAATCATAGATGGCGAAGAGCAATTTGTTCAAATGGTAGCTCCTTTTCTGCAAACTCAGAATTTCCAGGTTGAATCTGCTTATACCCCGGAGCAAGCCTGGGAAAAGATTATTCAATTCTTACCGGATTTAATCCTTCTGAGCCGGGATTTAAAAACCGGGTCTGGCAATTTAATTCCAGAAGGCTTTGCGGTGCTCAAGGAACTTAAAACCCAGAAGCGGTTTAGCAAGATTCCGGTAATTTTTCTGGTCAGCCAGGCACAGGAGAAAGACCTGGAACGGCTTAAAAGACTTAAATATAAAGCGGATGATTACGCCCGAAAACCAATAGAAGATAATGACCTGCTTCGGAGAATTGAAAATTTAATTGGCTTTGACCCGAAAGAAATGGGGAAAAAATTGAAATCTGGCGAAGAAAACCTCTGGAGGGTGGATTCCCGGGGTGATTCTTTTTCCCGGGCAATTTTCCAGGAATTAAATCAAATCTTCCATCAACTTGATTTGGAACTGGAAAATTTGCAAACAGATTATGAATCTTCCTCTGCCAGCCGAGATGCAGAGTTAGATTACTTACGGGCAAAACTTACCGCTCAAAAAAAGGTATTTGAGCGAGCTCATCAAAAATGGAAAAAAGCCCTCCTGGCTATGGAAGAACAGGTTAAGAAACTGGAAGCGGAAAAAACAGCTTTAGAGGAAAGAATTGCCCAAGAGATGCTATCAAATGAAAAGCGAAAAGAGCTTGCCCGAATGGTGGAGCAGTTGGAAAATCTGGAAAAGACTCTGGAAGGATTTTTTACCCGTTTTAAAGAGGAACTAGAAAATTTAAAGCAGGTTATAAACAATTTGCTTTGAGCCCAGATTTGGAAGAAAAAAAAGCGGAAAGTAAAATAATAAAGAACAGAAAAATAAAGGAGAAGAAAATGAAAAGGCTAAGCTGGGTTTTAATTTTGCTTATTGGGTTTTTAGGCTTCTGTCATCGGAAGAATGAGCAGATTCTTTACAAAGTGGGTAAAGGAACTGTGAGCCTGGAGGATATTAAGCGGACTTATTTACTTCTTCCGGAGAATATGAGAATACGCTATCGCGGGAAAGAGGGAAAAAGGGCATTTTTAGATAATCTTTTGGCTTTGGAGCTTTTATATCAGGAGGCGCTTCGCCAGAAATTGGACCAGGACCCAATGGTGCAATTTCGTCTGGAGCGAGCTCGCAAGCATCTTTTGGTAGAGGAATTAGTTGAGCGAACTTTAAGCCCGGAGGATTTGTACTCTTATTATCAGGAGAATTTTATTCATTTAGATGGGATTTACTTTCAGGTAAATGACCCCAAAAATCAAAGAGAATGGGAGCGGGCTCGGGCTCAGGCAGAGAGAGTTTATCAGCTTTTATCACAGGGAGAAGCTTTTAAAAAGTTAAAAGCCAAATATAATCCGGAATTTAAAGAACAGGAGCTGGGTTTTTTCAGTCGGCAGGGAATGATTCAGTTTTTTGGCGAGGAAAGCGCCAGCGCGGTATTTTCTCTAGGAGAAAAGCAAAATTTTACCAAACCGATTAAAACCTCT
>CAZKMM010000070.1:0-14152 GCA_964553915.1 uncultured bacterium | reverse complement strand
CTTTATCTTCTGGAAATTTTCCCTCCAGCTCCCCAAGGAGATTAAGGATATGGTCTGAAACCAGATAGCTGGTAATTCCTTCCAGATTTTCAATCAAAAGTTTAATTTCCCCCACCACCTCAACGTCATACAGAGGCTGAAATTCCCCGGATTTATACATCTGATATAGCGGAGCAGTGGGAGGAATTCCCAGGGAGCGAAGCCGGATAAAATCCGGATTAATCTGGTTCAAAGCCCTTGCGGTTTCCAGAGCATGCTGGTGGGAAAGCTCTTTTCCTCCCAGTCCGGGCATTACATATTCGCTCAGCTCAAATCCGGCTTCTTTGATTTTTTGCCCAGCTTCTATTTCCTCCTTTTGAGTGGCTCCTTTTTGCATCCATTCCAGAACCCGGTCTGAGCCGCTCTCCAGACCAAGATGAAGCCGGTCCAGCCCGGCTTGCCTGATAGCTTTTAATTCTTCCAGAGGCTTTCGGGCAATGGTGCGGGTGCGGGAATAGCTGGTAATTCGCTCAATGCTCGGGAAACGCTGGCGGAGATGTCTGAGAATCTTAACCAGTTTTTCCGTGCGAATAATCACGCTATCCGCATCCTGCAGAAAAGCGGTTTTGCCTCCCCCAAGCTGGAAAAGAATCAGAGAATATAAATAAGGATTATGCGGGTCCTGCTGATAAATGAGCTGAAGAGCATTTGGGTCCAGCCTTCCTCCTAATCCCAACTTCCAGCTTCGGGCTTTAAGCTCATCATACCAGGCACCCATTGCATCTATATCCAAGATAATCTCCTCAGGCTCTCTTCGGGAGAATTTTTCTCCCTTGTAAACCGGACAGAACCGGCATTTGTTCCAGGGACAGTTCCTGGTCACCCGCACCAGCAGGCTATAAGCTTCACTGGGCGGACGAATTGGACCCTGCTCAAAACCTCGCTGGAGAAGGTCTGGCGGGGGGTCAGCCATTTTCCTGTTCAGACGAATAAAGTTCAATCACTTTTGCGAGAAGCCGGGCGGAAAGATAAAACCAGTCAAGGTTTAATTGCTCCTGGACCGTATGCACCTGCTCCATCCCACAGCCCATAATTAAAGTCTCAATTCCGTGCTGGTTAAAAATATTGGCATCGCTTCCGCCACTGCCAATTTTGGTGATAATTTTCTCTCCCAGTTTTTCCCCGGCTTTTTTGAAAAGCTGGATTAAAAAGCTCTCTTCACTTAACCTCATTAGAGGATAATCAAACAGGATTTCTTCTTCCAGCCTGGGAAGATGGGCAAATTCTTTTCCCGGTCTTTTAGCTTCCTCCACTGCTTTATAAAAAGCCCCTCGGATTTTTTCTATTTGCCTTTTTAATTTATTCCGGTTATGACTTCTTACCTCGCCCCTAACCTCAACATAGTCCGGGATGATATTGGTTGCGGTTCCACCCTTAATGATTCCGATATTGGCAGTGGTCTCCGGGTCTATTCTTCCCAGCTTGAGCCGGGAGATGGCCCGGCTGGCGATTTGAATAGCATTGATGCCTTTTTCCGGGCTTACCCCGGCATGCGCAGATTTTCCGTGAATTTTAAAAATCAGCCGATAGGCTTCTGGCGCTCCAATCACTAACTGGCAGGGATGGTCTGAATCCAGCACTATCCCGCATTTTGCCTGAATTAGAGAATAGTCCAGCTCTTTGGCGCCGACTAAGCCGATCTCTTCTGCCACAGTAAAAACAACTTCCAGCGGTGGATGAGGCTTTTTTGATTCTTTAAGATGCTCAAGCACCTCTAAAATTACCGCCACCCCGGCTCGGTCATCTGCTCCCAGAATGCTCCTGCCCTGGCTTTTTAAATAATTTCCTTCCCGGCGGTAAGAGAATTCTCCTACTGGTCCCACGGTATCCAGATGAGCATTTAAAAGAAGAGGTGGCTGATTGGAGGTGCCAGGGAAATAAGCAATAAGATTTCCCACCTCTCCTCTCCGGGCAAGAGCCCGGTCAAATTTTACCTTCGCCCCCAGTTGACGAAGTTTTTGGGCAACCCTTCGGGCAATCTTTTTTTCCTTTCTGCTCAAGCCGGGGATTTGTGCCAGCTCTAAAAAAATTGAAATCAAGCGGGACTTTTTTATCATTCTTCTTCCTCTTCATCTGCTTCCAGTAATGAGGTCTGAGGCACTTCTTTGAAGGCTTTTTCTAATTCTTTTTTCACCTCGTCTTTTTTATAGCAATCAACACAGGCAATTAAAGGACGGGCTTGCTCCAGCCGGAAAAACTGAATCACCTCCCGCTCATCTCTGGGATTTTTCATTATCATTGGCGTGAGCTTTCCGGTCCAGACCAGATAATAATCTACTGAATATCCCTCCGGGAGGGAGCGAGAGTGTATAGTGCTTTTAACCTTCCTTTTACAAAACGAACATTGATAGTTATCTTTCATCTTTATAATTATAGCGGTCAAGAGCAGTTAAATAAATCCCCGGCGGATAATTCCCCAGCTACAGTTTTAAGGAATTAGTTCCATCATCTGGGAAAGAAAATCCACATAAGAAATCCGCTGGGAGAGCTTTTCCCAGGCTTCACAGCGCTCTTCCATCTCGGCGGATTCGGCTCTGGGCGGTTTATCCAGCACCAGGATTAACTGCTGGTCCGGTCTAAACTCCGGCCAGTTGGGCAAAGAAGGAGCATTGGGATTACCGGTGCGAGCAAAATTTACCCAGTAAGCCTGAACCAGCTCTGCCAGTTCTTTACCCTCCCGGCGAAGTTTTCTCGGAAGGAGCCGGGAAGCCGGTGGGCGGTCAAGGGTATTGAAGACGAAAGGTATCTCAGTTGAGTGCAGTCCCGGACCATAATCAAACCGATAGTAATACACGCCAGTCTGTTTTTCTGCCACAGCTTCTAAACCCAGATATGTGGGACAGCAAATGGTAATGTCATTGACCATTGCTCCATAAGCTTTTCTCGGTTTATTCTCAAATTCGTCCAAGGGATACAGCCGGACCAGTTCCTCTGCTTCTTCCTCTCGAGCTCCCACCAAAGAAATCATTTTTTTCTTATATTTTTTGGGAGAGGCGAAATAAAGTTGAGGTGCCAGTCCCACCAGCATTCCAAATTCATTTTTATTGCTTCCGGCAATAAATGGCACCCGGTTATAATTCCCGGCACGAATCATTTCTATGGGGGTAGCGGTGAGGATATAATTATCGTGTCGGGGGAAGAATTCCATTGCAAAAGGTCCTTGAAGAGATTTTCTCAAAAGTTTTTTTGCCGGAACTTTTCTGAGACAATCCAAGTCTTCAAAATCACATCCTACTTTCTGGGCAATTTCTTTTGCCTGCTGGTAGCCGGTTTCTAAATCTGTGCTTGCCACACATCCTCCACTTTCCAGAATTGCCCGATGGAATAGCCCTTTTGCCAGAGGAGTGGCTAAAAGGGTGCAGATGCTCCATCCTCCAGCAGATTCTCCAAAAATTGTGACATTATTCGGGTCGCCCCCGAAATTGGCAATGTTGTTTTGAACCCAGCGAAGTAGAAAAATCTGGTCTAAAGTGCCGTATCCTCCGGTGCTCTGATTGGGGTCTTCTTCCCTGAGCTTGGGATGAGCAAAAAAGCCAAAGACATTCAGACGATAGTTAAAGCTCACAACCACAATGCCCTGTTCTGCAAGTCGGTCTCCCCAATAATTAGGGGTGTTTCCGGTTCCGCCAACATATCCTCCACCATGAATCCAGACCATCACCGGGTATTTTCCAGGCTTCTTCGGTCGCCAGATGTTAAGATATAAACAATCTTCACTCATCTTGCCGGAAGGGTCGGCATTGAGCAGTTTCATTATTCCTTTTTGCATACATTTAGGTGCCCATTTAGTAGTTTTTCGCACTCCCTGCCAGGGCTGATGGGGTTGAGGTGCCCTCCAGCGAAGTTCCCCGACCGGGGGTTGAGCGTAGGGGATTCCCCTCCATACGCATACCTCTGCTTCTTTCTCACTCTCTCCCTGAACCAAGCCGGATTCGGTCATTACTGGTTTTTCGCAGAAGTCTTCAGCTAAAGCAAAAGAAGAGATAAAAAGTCCCAGAAAAATTAATCCGAGCAGACATCTCTTTTTCATTTCTCTTCTCCTTTCCTTTTGGTTTTGGGTTATTTCTATTTTGCTTGTGGTCTATTTTTGACCAGTCAGTCTTATGGCTTAATCCTTCAACCGGTTCTGGATGAGTTTTCACCTGTTTTAAGCTAAGGAGCGGGTCTTTAAGTTCAGGCATTACCTCTTTCCAGGAGATATTCACCCGTGCCCATTTGATTCCCAGCTCAATTAGATAAGAAAGAGCCTTTTCATCTCCCTGAGATAGAGCAAAGATAAATTCCCCAGCTCCCCGGCAGTGAAGAGCAAAAAAGAAAATCAGCGTGGAGAGAAAAAGAGTAGTTTTTATAGTTTTTTTCATTACCCGCCTTTGGGATTATCGGTTTAAAATGTTTTTATAAGATATTTGAGTTTCTGTCAATAATTTTTGTTAAGCTTCATATTTTTTCCGAGGAAAAGTTCTGTTAAAATAAGGGAAACATAAAAAGCGGGAGGAGGAGATGGGAGAGAAAAAGAGGATTTTAAGCGGGAACCGACCAACCGGTTCGCTTCATCTGGGGCATTTGTTTGGGGCTTTAAAGAACTGGGTGGCTCTTCAGGAGGAGTATCAGTGTTATTACTTTGTTGCGGACTGGCACGCCTTAACCACAGAATTTGAAAACACCGAGATTATTCGCCCTTCCACCCAAGAGATGATTATAGACTGGCTGGCAGTGGGAATAGACCCGAACCGGAGCGTAATTTTCATTCAATCAAAAATTAAGGAGCACGCGGAGTTATATTTACTTCTTGGAATGCTGGTTTCGGTTTCTCGTCTGGAGCGGGTTCCCAGTTATAAGGAATTTCAAAAGGAGACCGGCAGGGAGCTGGGCACTTATGGATTTTTGGGCTATCCGGTTCTTCAAGCCGCGGATATTTTAATGTATCGGGCTCATGGGGTGCCGGTAGGAGAAGACCAGGTTCCTCATATTGAGCTGACCCGGGAGCTGGCAAGAAGGTTTAATAATCTCTATGAGCCAATTTTCCCCGAGCCTGATGCACTTTTAACCGAGGTGCCCCGGGTGCCCGGAACTGATGGAAGAAAAATGAGTAAAAGCTATAATAATGCCATTTTTCTTGCAGACCCTCCAGAACTAATTGAGCAAAAATTAAAAACTATGATTACTGACCCTGCCCGAAAAAGAAGAACCGACCCGGGAGACCCGGCAAAATGTCCGGTTTATGACCTGCACAAAATCTTTACCGATGAAGAGACCCGGCAGTGGGTAATAGAGGGATGTAAAACCGCGGGGATTGGGTGCCTGGATTGCAAGAGGAAATTAATTCCCCGGGTGATAGAAGAGCTGGAACCGGTTCGGGAAAAACGGGCTCATTTTCAAAAGCATCCCGAGGAGATTGAGGAAATTATTGAAGAGGGTTGCAAAAAAGCCCGAGATTTTGCCCAGGAGACAATGGAGCTGGTAAGAAAAGCAATGAGGATTTAGCAATGGGTTTGGAGGAAGAGCCATATCAGGTTCGGCTGGAGATTTTTGAAGGACCTCTGGATTTGCTTCTTTATTTAATCCGAAAGAATGAAATAGACATTTATGATATTCCCATCAATTTAATTGTGGAGCAGTATCAGCAGTATCTGGAGCTGATGAAGAGCCTGAATCTGGAGGTAGCAGGAGAATTTCTGGTAATGGCTTCCACTCTTTCTCATATTAAGAGTCGGCTTCTTCTTCCCAGAAGTGAAGAAGAGGAGCAAGAAGAAGACCCTCGTCGGGAACTGGTGGAGAAGCTTTTGGAATATCAGCGTTATAAATTTCTGGCACAGGCTCTGGCAGAGCGGGAGCAGGTAGGAAAAGAGGTTTTTGTTCGGAGGTTTGACCCGGCGAGCCTGCAGGAGCTGGCAGAGGAGAAAAAGCCTGAGAGGATAGAATTTGCCGAGGTGGATATTTTTCAGCTTTTAGATGCTTTTCAGGAGCTTTTAAAGCGGAGGAAAGCTCTGGATATAAGAAAGATTGTCAGCGAGCGGGTGCGGGTGGTGGATAAAATTCACCAGATTTTAAATCTGCTTAAAACTCAGGAGGAGGTAGAATTTGAGAGCCTTTTTTCTGAGGCACTTACTCGCTCTGAGCTGGTGGCAACTTTTCTGGCGCTCTTGGAATTGATTCGGCTTCAAATGGTAAGAGCTTTACAATCTTATAATTTTGGTCCGATTTTAATTCGCCGGGCAGTTGCTCCGGATGATAAAAGGCTGGATTCCGGGCACCTGAGCGGTTTATATTCAGGGGAGGAATAAATTGGATAAGACAAGGATTCGCTCAATCATTGAGAGCCTGCTTTTTGTCTCTGGCGAGCCGATGAGCCTGGAAAGAATTTCCCAGATTCTGGAGGGAGTGGAAAAAAAGGAACTTCGCCAGATTATTTCCGAGCTGGCTCAGGAGTATCAGGAGCAGGGCAGGGGAATCAGGATTGTAGAAGTAGCTGGCGGGTATCAGTTTGAGACCGCCCGGGAAAATGCAGAATATCTGCTTAAGCTGATTAAGACCCGTCCAGCTAGATTAACCAGACCTGCCCTGGAGACCCTTGCTATTATTGCCTACCGCCAGCCCATCACCAGGCTGGAAATAGATGAGATTCGGGGAGTGGATTCCAGCGGGGTAATCCGCACCCTTTTAGAATATGGTTTGATTCAGGTAATGGGAAGAAAGGATGTTCCGGGAAGACCCCTGGTTTACGGCACCACCCAGAAATTTCTGGAATTCTTCCGGCTGAAAAGTTTAGCAGACCTTCCTTCTCCAGAAGAGTTTGCGGAAGAGATGGAAGAAAAAGCAGAGCAAAGCGAACTTTTTAAAGCTGAAACAGAATCCTCAGGAAAAGAAAATGAGGCTGAATAAAAGCGGTTTAATAATCCTTTTATTATTTTTAAGCTCTGGTTCTCTGGCGGGGATAAAGCCTCTTGACCGGGCAGAGGAGAGAATCAAGCAATACCGCACCCGGCAGGTGATGGTTCAGCTTATTGACCGGGATAATAATCCAGTATCGGACACTCAGGTGATAATAAAAATGCAAAGGCATCAGTTCCTTTTTGGATGTAATTTGTATTTGTTCGGGAAACTGCCCACTCCTGAAGAGAATCAGCGCTATTTAGAGCTCTGGAAAGCTTTATTTAATTATGCGACGGTGCCATTTTATTTTCGCCAGTATCAGCCAGAGTCTGGTAAAACTCAGGAAGCTCGGCTTAAGGAAATGGTTAAATGGTGTAAAGAAAATCAGATTAAGATAAAAGGGCATCCTTTAATCTGGCATTTTCCGGCAGGGAATCCGGATTGGCTTCCTGATGAGCCAGAGCAGGTAGAGGTAATCCTGAAAAAGAGAATTCTGGAGCTGGTTTCTGAATTTCCAGAAATAGAATACTGGGATGTGGTCAATGAGCCTACAGTTAGCTGGGTTTTTGATACCCCGGTAGCAAATTGGGAAAATCCCCAGGGACCGGTTTCTGCCTGCAAGAAAGCTCTGGAATGGACAAGGTCTGCGGGTGCTCAAGCTCATCTGATTATCAATGATTACAATGTGAAATTTGGATACTGGTCTTTTGCCGGGGTATTATTTCCTAAAAAGACCTTTAAGCTGATTTTTGACCCCATAAAACATTATCCCTTCTCCTACTATCGCTTTCTTTCTGAGCTTAAAAACTCTGGTGGAGATTTTGATGCGGTTGGGATTCAAACTCATACCCATCTTGTTGGAAAATGGTCTATGAACCAGCTCTGGAGAGTATGCGAGCGTTATGCCCGGCTTGGTCTTCCCCTTCAATTTTCCGAGGTCACGGTAATCAGCGGGAAAAAGAGATGGATTCTTTCCCCGGTGCCCGAGGATTGGACTGATTGGAAAACTACTCCAGAGGGAGAAAAAAAGCAGGCGGAATATGTAGAAAAATTTTACACTCTGCTTTTTAGCCATCCTTCAGTAGAGGCGATTACCTGGTGGGATTTAAGCGATTATAATGCCTGGATGGGGGCTCCAGCTGGTCTGGTAAGAAAAGACCTTTCTCCCAAACCCGCGTATTACCGTCTTTATCATTTGATTAAGGAAAAGTGGTGGACGAATTTTGAAGGAAAAACTGACCGGGAGGGAAAAATAAACCTTCAGGGTTTTTGCGGAGATTATTTGCTCAAAATTCCTGAGCGGGAATTTTCTGCTCATTTTACTATTGACTGTCAGAGACCAGATGGGCAGGTAATAGAAATCAAAGTTCAAGAATAATCCTGAAAAAGGAGGTGGAAAATTGCTGGCACAATTCAGCATTGTTCCTTTAGGGGTGGGAGAGAGTGTATCCAGGTATGTTGCGAGCGTAATTAAGGAAGTGGAGAAAAGCGGGCTGGAATATCGGCTTACTGCAATGGCGACCATTGTAGAAGGACCGCCCGAGCAGGTATTTGCTTTAATTCAGAAGTGCCATCAAAAGGTTCGCAGGCTTGCTCCCAGAGTTATTACCACCATCATCATTGATGACCGCAAGGGGGGCAAAAATCGGCTGGAGGGAAAAATTCAATCAGTGGAAAAAAAATTGAAAAAGTCTGTTAAGAAATATAGCTCTTGAGCAGAAGGCTGGCAGGCACCTCTAAACCATGGCTTTCCATTAGCTGGGGATTAGAAAGAATTTCCTGAGTTTCTCCTTCGCAGATTTTTTCCCCTTTATCCAGGGTTATTACTCGGGAGGTAAGTCTTAAAATCATTTCTAAGTCATGAGAGATGATAATCTGAGTGCCCAAAATCTGCTTGAGGATATTGATAAATTCCCTCCGTGCCCGAGGGTCAAGATTACTCGTGGGTTCATCAAATAAAAGAATCTCTGGCTCCATTACCAGAACCGTGGCAAGGGCACAGCGTTTTTTTTCTCCAAAGCTAAGATGATGTCCGCTTCGGCTTTCAAAACCTTCCAGTCCCAACTTTTTTAAAGTGGCTTTAACTTTCCTCTGAATTTCCTCTTCACTCCAACCCAGATGTTTGGGACCAAAAGCTACATCTTCATAAATCCGGGGCATAAACAATTGGTCATTAGGGTCTTGAAAAAGTAAACCCAATTTTCTCCGAAGATAATGGGAATTAGAAGAAGTTAGAAGCTCGCCAAAGATTTTTATCTCCCCTTTAAATTCAATCAGCCCACAGATGGCTAAAAGTAGGGTGGTTTTGCCTGCCCCATTCGGACCAATTATTCCCACCCGTTCCCCTGGAGCTACTTTAAAACTAATTTCTTTCAGAGCCTGATGACCATCAGGATATTGATAAGAAACATTTTTTAGCTCTAATGCCCATTTACTTTTCATCTTCCTTCCTCGGTAAATCCCCGCATCAGCATTGCTTGATATACTCGCTCCGAACGCTCATAGCTTCTTAAAAAAAGGGTTCCCAGAATCTGAGCATAAGTTTTTATCTCCAGCTGAGATTTTTTCTTGCCGAAGCTCCTCATTTTTACTGAGCGAAACATTCTCTGACCCTCATCTGATAGGAGAAAAAAATACCGGTAAATGAATCCAAGAAGAGTCAAAATTATTGAGGGAATCCGAAGTTTTCTCATTGCTTTTAATAACTCTGGAAAAGGAGTTGTGGAAATTAGCCAGACCAGAGCTAAGACACTGAGCCATGCCCGAAGCGATACAAAAAGCATAAACTCCCCAGGTTCTGGTTGGGAAATTGCCATAAAAATTAAAATTAGAGCTAAAAAAGGCACGATCACTAAAGAACGAAGGAACAGATAAGTTAAAGGCACCTGAGAGAAAAGAATAAGAATCAAAAGCCCTCCTCCAGCCAGACAATATTCTACCCAGCCATTTTTTAAACTGGTCAGCCATAATATATAAACCAAGACCAAAATCAGCTTGAGCATAGCAGGAAGCCGATGTATAGGGGTATCCAGATAGCTATACTTGTCTAAAAAATCGTGTTTCATATTTTTTCCATTTTTAAGAGGTCGGGGCGAATCTTATTAATTGTCCCTAAGATTAAAATTGTGGCTAAAGCCTCAAAAATTCCTGCAATTATATGAGCAAATCCCATTGCCATAAGCCCTTTTTTTAAAGGAATCATTCCAGAAGCCCAAAGCTCTAAAGAGGCAAATAAAGCAGATATAACCATTGAAAGCCAGGCACTACCCCCAGCTCCTGCTAGCCAATATTTTCCTAAAATTCGCCGGAAAATTAAAAATAATCCATATCCCAGCCAGCAACCGATTAGACCCATATTCAAAATATTTGCCCCCAAGCTCCAAATTCCTCCGTGATGGAAAAGTAGAGCTTGTAAAATTAAGGCAGAGCTGAGAATAGTAAATCCACTAAAAGGACCTAATAAAATACTGATTAAAACCGCTCCACAAAGATGAACTGAAGTTCCTCCCGGCACCGGGAAGCTCAAAAGCTGGGCAGTAAAAACAAAAGCTCCACAAAGCCCCATTAAGGGAATTCTTTCCGGCTTTAATTTTCGGTTCACCCGCCAGACCGAAAAAAGAAGAGAAGCCCCGGCAATCCCATCAGTAATTGCCAGAGTTTTTAAGTCTAAAAATCCATCAGGAATATGCATTTTTCTTACTTTGCTTTAAATATTTTTTTGCAGAGAGCCAGAACCAGATGCCAGTAATTCCAAAGATAATTCCCAGCCCTAAAATTATCTTTTCCCAACGGCTAAAGCCATCATTTTTGCAAATAGTCTGAGGTAAAAGGTTGGGAGTTATCTTCACCTCTGCTACCACCCCGTGCCCCAGTCCATCACTGGCGATAATCTTCCATTTCCCTGCCCGGTCAGGGTAAAAAATAAATCTTCCCTGAGCATCGGTTAATCCACTTTGATATTCAGTGTCATCACCCGGCGGATAAATTTTAACCTCACTATAAGAAAAAGCACTGCCATCGTCATATTTTATTTCAATTCCCACCCCACCTTGAATTATTTGGTATTCCACTCCGTGTCCGAAAACCGAAAAAGCTAAAAGCCCGATGAAAATTCCCAGCCCGGTTTTTAAACTATTTTTCATTTTTTCCCTCTTTTACTTCAAAGGTGAAAGAACATCCCTGTCCTTGAATTTCTGCAACTACAAGATACTTGCCTGATTTCCTAAGCGGAATCTCCACCCGACCCTGAGCATCGGTCTGAATATACCAGCTCTTTCCCTCCTCTGGAATTACCTGAATTGAACCAGCTATTGGCTTCTCTCCCTTTCTCAGCATAAGTTTTAAAATGTCTCCCTTTTTTAATCCCAAGGGAGAAGTAAGAGGAACCAGCTCAATAATATCTTCTTTAAGATTTAATGCAGAAATCTTTGAGGGGCTTTCTCCCACAGCGATTATGGTTTTTCCTAGATATAGAGGTTTTTTGAGCTGGGGTTTGCTGAGTAAAAAATAAAATTGATAAACCCCCTTTTCTTCCAGCTCAATCTCTCCCCACCAGTAATTTTTTTCAGGATTTAGCTTTAATTCTTGTTTTTGCCCGGAGGGGAGAATTACTTTAATTTCTTTTATCAGCTTCTGGGCAATCTGCAAATCACTATTCGGGAAATTATGCCCGCTGGCAAGATAGAATTTGATAATCTCTCCGGGATGGGCTCTGATTTTTTCTACCAGAAGCCAGTGTTCATGAGCCAAACCCGGCAGAGAAATTAACCAGAGCAAACTAAAGAGAATGACCGCTCTTTTCATTTTTTCTTCTCCTTAAAAACTATACATTATGGTCAGATTTGCCCGGGTTTTTTCCCATTTCTCATTCCCAAATTGAAATCCGAATTTGAAATTGATTTGAGGAGCTAAGGGGAAGTAAACCCCTGGTAAAACACTTACCCCTCCATCAAAATCTCCAATTACTTCCACTCCCGCATTGATTCCATGGGGGTCAGGAGAAAGAGGGGTTTTAAATCCAACTGCCCATTCCCAAAATTCTTCCCCTCCATCAAGTCCATAACTAAGATTAGCGCAAATATTTCGGTGTTCGCCCAGCTCCCGATACAAAATCAAAGTGGCTTCATAAACCTCCTTGCCATCTAAATATTCTTGGCTTCGTTCAAAAGGGTATTCATAAGTAAAGACCAACCCGGCGTCTATTGGTAATTGCTGGGGCTTAGTTAAACGGAATTGAAGTGAAGTTGCTACCGCTTCAAAAAATGGTGGCATTCCAATTGCCGAGTTAAATTCCGCCCGATGTTCTGGAACAATATGAGCAGAGCCGAATTTGGCAAAATGAGTATGGACATCAAACATCAGCCAGTTAAAAATTCCTCCGGCAAAGCCCGGGGTAAGCTCCCAATGGTCAAGGTAGCTATAACCCTCATCTGGCACATAATAATCATAATGGAGATGAAAAAGAAGTTCACCTTTTCTGGGCATAGTATAGCTTTCCATTTCAATATATTCCAGGGCATGATGGGCAGATGCCCAAAGAGGAAAGGTGAATAGAACTAAACTCAAAACCAAACTTATTCCACTTCTTTTCTTGCTCATTTCTCCCTCCTTTTAGTAATACTTTTTGCAAAAAAATAACACAAAAATTGACCCTTGTCAAGTAAAGAATTCAAAAAAGTTAGAACCTGGTCAGCTATGTTTATCTCGGTCCAGGTGGAATCTGCCTTTTTCGGTCTCAATATACCAGGGAGGCTGGAGGAGCAAGCCGGGGCTTTTTCTCCTAGCTTCCAGGCAGAAAAGAACCGGTCGGGGCTCTCCTTTTTTATGATAGGCAAAGCGGAGTCGGGAAGGTTTAAGATGGCTTTTTTCCAGTTCAGCCAGAAGTTCTTTGAGCCTCTCTATTGGATAAACTAAAGCCAATCTTCCATTTGGTTTTAAAAGATATTCTGCCAGCTGGATGAGCTGGGGCATTTTGAGTTTAAGCTCATAGCGAGCAATTGCCCGCTCTTTTTCCGGGCTCAAATATCCGCTTCCTACTTTTCTGAAGGGAGGGTTAGAGACAATCAGGTCAAAGCTTTTTTGGGGAAAAAATTGCGGGAGTTTGCGGGCATCCCGATGAAGGATGGTGATTTTTTTCTCCAGATGATTGAGCCGGACATTTCTCTGGGCTCTTCCAGCCAGGGCTTTCTGGATTTCCACTCCAATGATTTTTCGGGCAGAAGAGCGCCGGGCAAGAATTAAACTGATCACCCCGGCTCCGCATCCTAGGTCAAGAATTTTATCTTTGGGTTGAATGGTCTCAAGGACAAAATCAGCCAGAAGCAGGGCATCTACTGAATATCTCCATCCCCGCTTTTTCTGGATAATTTTCAGCTCGCCATATAAAAGTTCATCAACCGTTTCATCGGGTTTAAGAAAAATTTTATTCATACGTCATTGTGGGCATGGGGCTGTGTCAGAAAAGAGCATATTATAAGTATCTTCAAATCCTTTAAAATCTGGATAGTTAGGATTTGAACGAGGATTGCGCACTTTAATTTGATGAGTCCCTGCACTAAGTGGAGAAGTAAGATCAATGGTTATGGTTGAGCTTAAAAGGGTGCTGGGAGATATTGGCGTATTATCAATCCAGACTTCTGCGTTTGTAGTATCAAAGTTTTTCCCTTGAATGGTCAAAGTAAGCGGATAACAGCTGAGATTTGTAGGCACACGATCAGGTGAAACAGAGGTTATATCAGGCGCCATATACCAGTAAGCCATTAACTTAATGCTGGAGCCCTCACAGAGTTTGATTCGGATAGTGTCAGAAATACTGTCTCCCATAGACATCAAGGGACGATATGAATACTCACCCAAAACTGGGTTTTCAGGATAGATTTCAACATAATTCCAAAAATCGCTCTCAACAGAGCAAGCTCCCCATCCGCCTTTGAATTGAATTTGGAAAATATATGTCTTTGAGGTATCTCCATTTTTGACAAATAGTGCCTCTGGAATTACAGAGGGCGGAGCAAAAGGTTGAAATCCTGTCAAAATAACATCAAGCGGATGGATTGCAGTATCCGAAGGAAGAGTAAAAGGTTCAGTGGCACCAAACCATCCTAAAACAGGCTGTTCAAACTCTATAACATAAGTCCTGCCAAAAGGGATACCCTGGATGAAATAATAACCTGTCAGGGTGGGATCAATAGCATCATAGGGTAAAGGAAGAGTAATCGGTCCCATCCTCAGGTCTTTAAAT
>CAZKMM010000069.1:0-14325 GCA_964553915.1 uncultured bacterium | reverse complement strand
GCAGATGATAATCACCAGCATCACGGGTCCGCCCTTGGCAAGGAGCGGGAAATGACTCATTAGACTTCCCCAAAAATCCATCTCTACCTCCTTTTTAAAATTATACTCAAATTTAGGATTAAGGAAATTTGGGCGAGCATTTGGTTCCCAGAGAGGTTGACAAGCAAAGGGGAAAGATTTATATTTTTTGGGAACTTTTATCAGCAGATTTTGGTCTAATTAGGAATTTCAAAATGATTGAGGTTGAGGGATTAGTTAAGAGATTCGGGCATATCACCGCGGTAGATGGAATTAGCTTCAAGGTAGAAAAGGGAGAGGTGGTGGGATTTCTCGGTCCCAACGGGGCAGGAAAAACCACCACTATGCGGATTCTCACCTGTTATCTTCCTGCGGATGAAGGAAAATGCAAAATAGCAGGATATGATGTTCTCAGCCAATCTTTAGAAGTAAGAAAACATATCGGCTATTTACCTGAGGATACCCCGCTTTATTCAGATATGTCCGTGGAAGGATTCCTCAAGTATATTGCTGAGATTAGAGAGATTGAGGGAGAGGAGCAGAAAAAACGCATAAATAAGATGATAGAGCTCTGCGGGCTTGAACCGGTCTTAAAGATGGATATTTCTGAGCTTTCTAAAGGATACCGCCAGAGGGTGGGACTGGCTCAGGCAATGCTCCACGACCCGGAAATCCTGATTCTGGATGAGCCCACCACCGGGCTGGACCCCAACCAGATTATAGAAATCCGGAGCCTGATTAAGGAGCTGGGAAAGGAAAAAACCGTGATTCTTTCCACTCATATCCTCCCGGAGGTGGAAGCTACCTGCGGAAGGGTGATGATTATTCATCAGGGGAAATTGATTGCTCAGGGCTCGCTGGATGAGGTGATCAAGCTGGCAAGCGGGGCGAATATTCATCGGGTCCGAATCAAAGGGGAGCGTTCTGCCATAGAATCCAGGCTGGGCGAGATAGATGGGGTGGAGTCGGTTCAATTTCAGGGGGAAGATGATGGTTTTTATCGGTATCAGATTCTGGCTCAGCCGGGAAGGGATTTAGGAGAGGAGATTTTCCGGGTCTGTGTTCAAAATCAATTTATTCTTTCTGAGCTTTATCGGGAGAGGCGGACTTTAGAGGATGTTTTTACCCAGCTCACCGGGGGAGAGCGGGAATGAAGCGGGTCTGGGCGGTAGCTAAAAAAGAGTTCTGGTCTTATTTTAATTCTATGATTGCCTATGCTTTTGCTTTGATTTTTTTAACTGCGGTAAATTTTGTTTACATCTGGATGATTCTTCTTCCTTCTGCTCAGGTTCGGCTTAATTATTATTTTGAGGTAATGATCTGGGGAATCTGGTTTATTATACCTGCCATCACAATGCGCACCTGGGCAGAAGAGAAACGGCTCCGCACCGATGAGCTTTTGCTCACCCTTCCGGTCAAGGACTGGGAAGTGGTTTTGGGTAAGTTTTTGGCTGGGTGGGGATTTTTTGGTTTGATCTTGATTTTAAGTCTGGGAGTGCCCCTGGGAGCCTCCCTGCTTGGCTCTCCGGACTGGTCGGTGGTGCTTTGTGGCTACATCGGGATATTTTTAGTTGCTGGTGCCTTTATTGCGGTGGGAATGACAATGAGCAGTCTAACCAGGAGTCAATTTATTGCCTTTATTTTGAGTTTGGTGGTTTGCTTATTTCTTCTTGCTTTAAAGGAGCTATTTGCCCAGCTTCCCGGATTTGCCGGGCTGGGGTTTATCATTAACTATCTGGATATTGGTGAGCATTTTGATAGCATTGCCCGGGGAGTGGTGGACAGCAGGGATTTAATTTATTACTTAAGCGCGATTTTCTTTTTTCTGGTTTTAAATAAATATCAGCTTGAGCGGAGAAAATGGGCATAAAAGAAAAAGGATTTAGCAAGAAAGAATATCATTATTATTCCCTTGCCTGGCTGATTATCCTTCTGGGCTGGCTGGTGGTGGTTAATTATCTTTCCAACAAATTTTTCTTCCGCCTGGATTTAACTGAGGGTAAGGCTTATACTCTCTCTCCGGCAACCAAGCAGGTTCTTTCGGATTTGAAGGAGCCGGTCTGGATTCGGGCTTATTTTAGCTCGGACCTGCCCGCTTCCTTAAAGGCAGAGCTGGCTCAGATAAAAGACCTTCTGGAGGAGTATCGGATTTATGGCAGGGGTAAAGTTAAGATAGAAATTCTCAATCCGGACCGGGACCCGAAACTTCAGGATGAGCTTCGTTCCCGGGGAATCTATCCGGTGCCTTTTCAGGTCCGGGGGGCAAGTGAGTTCGCCATTAAGCAGGGATACCTTGGACTGGAGGTTCAATATCTGGACCAGAGACAGGTTTTCCCGAACGCAATTGCTCTGGATGATTTTGAATATTCTCTCACCAGCACAATTTTAAAATTTTCCAGCGAAAAAGAGATAAATGTAGCCTTTTTAACCGGAGATGGGGAGCCAGACCCGTATCGGGATTTAAGCACCCTGAGAGAGGCTATTGAGCGTCAATATCAGATAAGAACCGTGAGCACTGAAGAAGGCGAGCCGATTCCAGAAGATATTCAGGTTTTATTTGTAATTGCCCCCAATTCTCTTTCCGAGCGGGACAAATATGAGATTGACCAGTTTTTGATGAGAGGAGGCAAGCTCATTTTCTTGATTGATGGAGTGGAAGTATCAGAGGAATATATGGTAGCGTTTCCGAAAATGGATGGTCTGGATGATATGCTGGAGCATTATGGAATTAAAAGGGAGCATAATCTGGTAATGGATGTAATTAATGAACGGGTAGCAATGAGGCAGGGAGCTTTCCAGATTATCCAGGACTATCCACTCTGGGTTAAGGTGAACATTCCCATTTTAAAACAGCTGGGTCTGGCAGTTGACCATCCGATTATCAACCAGCTGGATTCTGTGGTTTTGCCCTGGGCAAGTTCGCTGGAGTATGCGGGAAGCTCGGAAGGAAATCAGGTCTGGGAACTGCTTAAAACCAGTCCCAAATCCTGGATTCAAACCGGGCAATTCACTCTAGACCCGAGCCAGCTTCCTCCTCCCCTTCCTATTCAGGGAATGGGAGAAAAAACCCGAACCCTGGCGATTTTGCTCTCTGGCAAGTTCACCAGTTTCTTCAAGGATAAAGAGATTCCCAAGCCCGAGGCAGAAACTTATTCTGAATCGGGAGAAAGACCGCCCCGGCTGGAGGAAAGTTCGGAAACCGCAATTTTAGTGGTGGGTAATAGCAGGTTTATTCGGGATGATTATGTTAGCCTGGGCAATTCTAATCTGGATTTTATTCTTAATACTCTGGACTGGATGACCTGGGGTGGCAAGCTGATCGGAGTGAGAAGTCGGGTAAGTCTGGACCGCCCCTTCAAGCAGGAAATTAGCCTGGGAGAAGCCCTGATAGCTAAATATCTGGCACCTTTCTTGCCTTCCCTTTTGATTATTATTTTCGGATTGGTCAGGTTCCAAACCAGAAGAAGGGAAAAGAGAATCTGGGCTTCTGCCCAAAGGGGTGAAAAATGAGGCAGAGGGTCTGGATTTCTGGCTCGCTTTTAATCCTGGCAATTCTTGCCATTTTGATTTATGAAAAAGTTATTCTCCCCCAGGCGGAAAAAAGAAAAGAAAAAACCGCCATCGTCTTCCCTGATTTCAATCCGGAGCAGGTGGTGAGAATAGAGCTGAGCAGAAAAAACCAGAAAGATGTTCTGGTAAAAAAAGATTCTAAATGGCTGGTGGAAACTGAAGCTAATTATCCAGCAGACCCAGAAGCCCTGGAAAAAATTTTCAATGATACCAAAGAATTAACCTGTGCTCAGGTAATAAGCACCAGTAAAAAACAATGGGTTAGATTTGAACTCACTCCGGAAAAAGCTCTGGAGGTGAAATTCCTGGATAAAGACTCCAAGCCTTTAGCTCATTTTTATATTGGCAAGCGTGGTCCCACTTATTCCAGCAGTTATTTCCGAAAGGCTGAGGATGAAAAAATCTGCCTGGCTTATAAAAATCTTATCTCCAGCTTTGACAAAACCAATGATACCTGGAGAGATAAAGCAATTTTCCGATTTAGCCCGGAAGAATGCCAGAAGCTTGAACTTAAAGAAGGTGATTCGGTCCTGATGCTGGAAAAAGACCTGCAGAAAAATGAATGGTATATCCTGGAAGGGGAAGAGAAGTATCCAGCTAAAAACTGGGCAGTGGATGGAATTTGCCAGACCCTCTCCAATCTAAAAACTCAGGATTTCCCTCAGGTTGCTTTTAAAAAGACCGGACTTACTAAGCCAGATAAGCAGGCGGTTATTACTCTGGCAGGCGGGCGGAATTTGACCCTGCTGGTCGGAAGAGAAGTTCCAGATACCTCCCGCTATTATGTAAAAAGAGCAGACCAAGAAACAATCTTTTCTTTAAGTGAATGGCAGATAAACAGCATCTTTAAGAAAAAGAAAGATTTAAGGCAGGAAGAGAAAAAGAAAGAAGAAAAAAGCGAAGGGAAAGAATAATCCCCTTCTTCCCTCCTTACTTTCCCATTTTTTCTTTTTTTGATTTATCCGAATATAAAATATTTGACAGATTGGAAAATCCGAATATAATAAGAGCCAATGAAAGAAAAAGTTGATTATGAGGAAATAAGTGAAGTTTTAAAAGCTGTAGCCCATCCGGTGCGTCTTCAGATTCTCGCTGGTCTTCTGGAAGATGAATGCAATGTGGGAAAGATTCAGGATACTCTCGGGCTACCGCAATCAACTGTCTCCCAGCACCTGGCGATTCTTCGTCGGCATAAAATTGTCAAGGCTCGCCGGGAGGGAGTTAAAGTTTGCTATCGGGTGGAATCCCCGCTGGTAAAAAAGATAATCAAGCTCCTTGCTCAGGAAAACAAATAATAATTTTTTTTCTTGACTAAATTAAATTATTGCTATATAATAATATAATGATGGCAAGGATAATCATAGAGATTGAAGAAGGAGAAGTTCAGGAAATTGAAGCAATTGTTTTAGACCGGGATAAAGACCGGGCACTGGATTTTATTAAATCCGTGCTTCGCCCGAAAATTAAAGAAAAGCTCAAAGGCGAGCTGGACCCGAGCAAGGGAATTGGAACCCCCACCAGATAAAAAAGAATTATTGAACCAGCTTGTCCGGCTGGAAGAGGAGTTGAAGGAGCGAAAAGCTTCACTTCCGGCTCATTCCTTGAGACCCTCCCAGTTGATGGAGATTGAGGAACTGGAAGAGGAGATAGAGCAACTTAAGAAAAAACTCAGCCAGCTATAATTCTTCCAGAAAATGAGTGTCGTTTAACCTGATGATTACCGGACCGGTGTTGGTGATTTCAATGATATTCAAGGCTCCGCTGGATTGCTTGATTCGGCGGAAATGATTCAAATCCAATTCTAGAATTTTGCAGAGGATAGCGGTATTGCAGAGATTATGAGCCACAATGGCAATTTCTTCTCCCCGATGCTTTTCCACAATTTCAGCAAATGCCTGCCAGGCACGGGCTTGAAGCTGGCGAAGGGATTCTCCTCCGGGCATCTTAACCTCAGCTGGCTCTGTTACCCACTTTTGCAATACCTCGGGATAATCAGTAATAAGACAATTAAGACTTTTTCCTTCTATTTCTCCCTGATTAAGTTCTCGCAGTCTGGGGTCAGTTATCACTTCCAGTCCCTGAAATCTGGCAATAGCTTCCGCAGTTTTTCTTGCCCGAATTAAATCCGAAGAGTAAACCGTTTCCAGCCTGGAGATTTTTGCCAGATACCGAGCCAGCTTTTCCGCCTGCTCTTTGCCCTTCTCTGAGAGGTCAACATCAGTAAACCCCTGGCATCTCTGCTCCCGATTCCAGAGGGTCTCGCCGTGTCTGGCTAAGAAAATCCTGGTGACCATTTTCATTTACATAATCTTTTCTACCCGAACCAGCTCCCCGGTTTTAAGCCGAGCGGATTTGATTTGTTCAGCAGGGAGAAGAATTATCCCCGGTTTTTCTGCCGGAGTGCCTGCTTTGATATGCATTGATTTTAGTCCTCCCAGCCAGCGCCTTTTATCCGCAACATAAAGTAAGTCTCCCAGCTTCGCCTTGATTTTTTCTAAATCCTGAAGATGGATTTGCGCCTCCGGCTCGCTTCCTTCCCTCAGTTCCAGAAGAATTGGCGGAGCAAATTCCCGGTCGTTCAGTTCTCCTCCCTTAAACCTCTCTTTGGCTTTCCGGATGGTTGCGACTAAAAATCCAATCACCTCTTCCTCTTTTCTTGGTTTGGTGAAGAAGCTGACAATCAGGGCAATGGCGGTGCAGACAATCAGTCCGTAAAGAGCCCTCATAAATATAAGTCCCTCTGGTCCTACTCCATGAGAGAATGGTTTTAAAAGAAAATGCATTTTGCCGGGAATGGAGAGAAACACTCCAATGGTGCCAAAGATGAGCGTAGCAAAAGCGGCTTTTGGAGTGTATCTTTTCCAGAGAATTCCCAGAACTATCGCCACCACCATCGGAGGAGTAACCGCGGCGGTAAAAGCCCCGTGCGCCCGATATATGGATTTAAAACTGGCAAATAAAGGAACCAGTGCCAGCCCCAGAACCGCGGCTAAAACCGAAAAACCCCGGGCAATCACCAGATAGTATCGGTCCGAGCGATTCGGAGCCACAAAGGGCTTCCAGATGTCATTCACTGCCACGGCACTGACCGCGTTAATTAAAGTGTCCACGGTGCTCATCATTGCTGCGGTAAGAGCGGCCATTATAAATCCAAACACTCCGGGTCGGCAGATTAAATCTGAAACCAGAACAAAGATTTTGTTTGCATCTAAATTTGCAGGAAGCATTCCTTTCCCTACCATTGCTTTTCCCACCCAGCCGGCATTTGCCACGGCAATGGAAGCTAAAGGCATTAAAAGAAGGATGACAAAGGTAGCTGATTTTCTTCCTTCCCGAACGCTTTTTACGCTCAAAAACCGCATAATCAATCCCTGATTCATAAACCAGAAAGCTAAAGAATTTGCCATTGCATCCTGCCAGAAAATTCCTACCATCGGAAACTTTTCCGGGGTATTAAATCCGCTGAAAGGAAGCCGATGAGCAAGGGGAAGATGATGCCAGAACTCTCCCCATCCGCCCAGATAATGCACTCCCAGAAAAAACAGGGCAAACCCGGCAATCAGAAGTAGGAATCCCTGGAGCAGGTCAGTCATAATTACCGCGGTTTGACCGCCAAAGGTGACATAAATTCCAGTAATAACCGCGATAAAAACTGCTGCTTTAAATATATCCCAGCCGAGCAGAGCATTGAGAGCAACTCCCAGAGTATAAAAATTTATCCCGATGTATCCAATCATATAAAGCATCAGCACCACTACTGCGGCTACCCGGGTCTGGCGGTCAAATCTTCGCTCAAAGAATTCTGGAATAGAGCTTACCCGGGAAAAATAAATAATTGGAAGCCAGCCCAGCATAAACAAGGGCATCATAAACCAGTCATTCAAATAGGTCATTGTGGAGCTCATCCCATAGCGATAGCCAGCAGCAGAATACTTGATAAAACTATAAGAACCCACCGTGGTGGCAACACAGCTAAAAGCTATCAGCCACCAGCTGAACCTCTGCCCACCAAAAAAGAACTCCTTGGTGGTGCGGGTGAATCGTCCAAAAACACTGCCAAAGCCTAAAACGAAAATAAAATAAATGATGATTATGGCATAATCCAGTTTTGTGCCAACTATCTGCTCCATCATCTACCCCTTAAAACCTTGCCAGATACGCCCAGAGAATATGAACAGAAAGATACCCCAGATACCCTCCGAGCAAGATTTTAAGCATTTTTTTATCCTGAGGATGAGAAAGCTCTGCTCCCCCCTGATGAAAGCAAAGCCAGAGGGTAAGGGCAAAAAATGCCCCGCCCACCAGATATTGATAAGCAATCTGAAGCCAGTTATTCTCCATCTTCCCCCTCAAAATTTTTTTTCCTCAAATTTTACCAGAAAAGTCTCCAAGAAAAAATCCCGCACCAACCAGCAAAGACATTCAGTAAAAAAAGAGATTTTATCCCGCTTAATCAAATGTTATAATTCTTAATATGAAAAAAGATTTTCCCAGCCTGCCTGAAGAATTTGTTCGGGAACTGGTCAGTATAGTAGGTGAAGAACATATTTCCCAGAAGCAGGCTCAAAGGCTGATTTATTCCCGGGATATTCTTCCCCGGGAAACCATCTCCCTTCAGCAGGGGAAAACTCCAGCTCCTCCTCATTTGATTGTCTGGCCCGGCTCTACTGAGGAAGTCCGGGCACTGATTCACCTGGCAAATCAATTTCAGATTCCGATTATCCCTTTAGGGGGTGCCAGCGGAGTTTGTGGTGGAACCATTCCCTTGACCGGCGGGATTACCGTTGATTTGAAGCGAATGAATCAAATCCGGGGCATAGACCGGGTTTCTATGCTCGCAGAGGTTGAAGCCGGGATTCTGGGGGAGGTGCTGGAGCGAAAGCTCAATCAGGCTGGTTATACCCTGGGGCATTTTCCCAGTTCCATTTACTGCTCAACTTTAGGGGGATGGATTGCCACCCGCGGTGCAGGTCAGCTCTCTTCCAAATATGGAAAGATTGAGGATATGGTGGTGGCTCTGGAGGTGGTGCTTCCTGATGGTGGTTTACTTCGCACCCGGGCGGTGCCCCGCTCTGCTACTGGTCCTTCTTTAAATCATATTTTTATTGGCTCAGAAGGAACTCTGGGAATTATTACCTCTGCGGTTTTACGGCTCTGGGAATATCCCCGGGCAAGACAGTTTCAGGGATTTATGTTCCCGGACCTTCATCAGGGACTGGAGGCGATTCGCCTTATGTTCCAGAATGAATTAAGACCCGCGGTGGTCAGGCTTTACGACCCGGTGGATACATTCTTTTCCAGCTCCGGCACTCTGGAAGAAAAGCCCAAAAAGAAAAAGAACGGTTTTTCCCGAAATCGTGCTCTGGTTAATTTAATCAGGAGGATGGCGCCATATATTTATCATCCCCGGGTGGCTAATGCGATTATTCAAAAATGGGCAAAACATTCCAAGCTGGTTCTGGTATTTGAAGGAGAGCCAGAGATAGTGGAGCTGGAGCATAAAAAGGCAAGGGAAATTTGTCTGGCTCAGGGCGGGGTGGATCTGGGAGAAATGCCCGCGATAAACTGGTGGAAGCACAGGTATCGGGTAAGTTATACAATGTCGGTAGCTTTTGACCTGGGATTTTTTGTGGACACGATTGAGGTAGCAACGGTCTGGGATAATCTGGAAAATCTTTATTATTCTATGCGGGAGGCAATCAGCAGGTATGCTCTGGTAATGGCACATTTTTCCCACGCCTATCCTCAGGGATGTTCCATTTATTTCAGTATTGCCTCCACTGCCCGAACTTATGAGCAAAAGCTGGCAAATTATGATGCGGTCTGGAAATCTGCTCTGGATGCCTGTATAAAGGCAGGCGGAACCTTAAGCCATCATCACGGGGTGGGAATTTTAAAAGCTAAATGGATGGAGCAGGAAAGCGGAGGAGCTTCGCCTCTATTAAAGGCAATCAAGCAGGCAATAGACCCTAAAGGGATAATGAACCCAAAAAAGCTTGGGCTTTGAAATGGAAAATTCAAAAAGTGCGGTAGCTGGATTGAGTAAAATTCTTGGTCCGGGAAAGGTAAAATCTGACCGGCTCAGTTTGCTTTCTTACAGCCGGGATATTTATCCTCTTGGTTATCTTGAGCTTCGGGAGGGGAAAATCTCCCATCTTCCCTGGGCAATATGCTTTCCGGAGAATATTGAAGAGGTAAGAGCGATTATTCTCTGGGCACAGGAGAATCAAGTTCCTCTGGTTCCTTATGGGGCTGGCTCCGGGGTGTTAGCCGGGGCAGTGCCTTTTGAAGGTGGGGTAGTGGTGGATTTGAAAAGAATGAACCGGATTCGCTCTATCAATCCCACTAATCTTACCTGTGAAGCAGAAGCCGGGATTTTTGGCGAGGTTCTGGAGAGGAATTTAAATCAAAAGGGGTTTACTCTCGGGCATTTCCCGGCTTCTATGTATTGCTCCACTCTGGGGGGATGGCTTTCAACCAGGAGCGCAGGTCAGCTTTCTGCCAAATATGGCAAGATTGAGGATTTAGTAATTGCTCTGGAGGGAGTTTTAGCAGATGGCAGTATCTTTCACACCAGTGCCACCCCTCGCTCTGCGACCGGACCGGACCTGGACCAGGTTCTGGTTGGTTCTGAAGGAACTCTGGCGATTATCACCAGTGCCTTGATTACTATTCATCATCTTCCCCGGGTTCGGTTTTATCGGGGATTTCAATTTCCTGAATTAAAACCGGCTCTTGAAGCAATGAGGCTTTTAATGCAGAAAGATTTATCTCCGGCTCTGCTTCGGCTTTATGATGAGCTGGATACCAAGTTTAATGCTGTAAAGTTAGGGGTGCCGGCTTCTGGCTGTTTGTTAATTGCTGGTTTTGAGGGGCTGGACCGGGAAGTGATGGAATTAAAATCCCGGCTGGGCTGGGAGATTATTTCCCGGCTGGGCGGAAAGGACCTGGGCGAGGAGCCGGGCAAAAGATGGCTGGAACATCGCTATTCTGTCTCGTATCAGCAGAGCAGAATTTTAACCCAGCCAAATACATTGTTAGATACCATTGAGGTTTCCATCTCCTGGGCACGGGCTCTGGAGCTTTATAATCTGGTGATGGAAAAGATAAAAAATCTTGGCTTGATTATGGCTCATTTTTCCCATTCCTGGAGAGAAGGGGTTTGTATTTATTTCAGTCTTCTGCTGACCGGTGATAATTCTGAGCAACTTAAAAATCAGTATCAAAAAGTCTGGGAACTGGTGATGGAAAGTGTTTTATCGCTGGGTGGTTCTATCAGCCATCATCATGGAATTGGCTATCATCGGGGCAGGTGGCTGAAGAAGGAATTGGGGGAGGGACATAGAATTTTAGAGCAAATAAAGAAAAATTTGGATTCTAATTTCATTCTTAACCCTGGCAAGCTGGGGTTTTTCCCATTTAAAGATGGAGGATAAAAATGGCGGTTGAACAGGAAATTCAAAAGCGTCTTAAACCCTATGAGAAAGAAATTGAATATTGCAGTTATTGTCCCAAGCTCTGCCGGTTTGCCTGCCCGGTGGCGAACTTCACCTGCTCTGAAGCCAGCACCCCGACCGGAAAGATGACCATTTTAAAACTGGTCAAAGATGGGGTGCTGGAGCTGGACCAAGATTCTGCTCAACTCCTTTATCAGTGCAGTGGCTGTATTCTTTCCCGGACTTATTGCGAGCATCAAATTGAAGTAATTGGAGCTTTTGAAGCCGGAAGGTCTCTGGCAGTGGAGCGGGGCTTGGCACCAGCTCGGGTGATGGAATTTGCCAGTCGCTGGCAAAAGCAGGGAAACCCTTATGGAAAAGACCTTGCCAGCACTTTGAAGCAAATCAGCAATGGCAGGCATCTGGAGAATAAAAAGGTTTTGTTTTTCAGCGGATGCACAATGACTAATTATTTCCCGGAAACCATTAAAGAGATTTTAAAAGTGCTGGAAAGAATCTCTGAAGAATTTCAGATTTTTGCTGAAGAGAAAATCTGCTGTGGCTATCCCCTTTATACCACCGGGCACTGGAAGGTTTTTAAAGAGCATCAGAGCTGGCTGGCAGAGAGGTTAGGAGGATATGATTTAATTATTTCCCCCTGTCCCACCTGCGTCTGGTTTTTAAAGAGCCAGTATCAGGAGTCGGGTTTGATAGAAGTTGGAGCTATTAAACATATCACCGAGCTGGTTTCTGAGAATTTTACCCAGCTGAGTTTGAAGGGAAAGATAAAAGAGCGGGTTCTTTATCATGACCCCTGTCATCTGGGCAGATATTTGGGAGTGTATCAGGCTCCTCGCCAGATTCTTCAAGAAATAACCGAAGAAGGATATCTGGAGTTTTATGAAAATCAGGAGCAGGCAAATTGCTGTGGTGGAGGCGGGGGGCTGGGGCTTTCTCATCCGGAAATTGCCCGGGGGATTGCCCGGGCACGAATTCAAGAAGCGGTGGAGCTGGGAGCAGAAATTCTGGCAAGTGCCTGTCCGATGTGCGAGCGGATGCTTTCCCGGCCCGGGAAAGAAGCCGGGATAAAAGTAAAAGACCTGTGCGAGCTGGTAGCAGAACTGATTTAAAAATGACCGGAAAATGCTTCAGGCTGATTTTTTTGTTTGTTTTTCTCTTCAGTGCTTCTTCTCTTTCCAGCTCAGATTCTCCTGAATATAAATCTCCCGCTTCTTTAAAAGCGGTTCAGGTTTCGGTTCTGGAATTCCAGAGTCCCGGGGAATTGGAGCAATGGCTTCTGGAATTAAAAAATGCCGGGGTTAATGCCATTATCCTCAGGGTCTTTCAGAATCCGGGTGATAGATTTCATAGCCTTTGTGTTCCGATGGCGGATAAAGGAGTGTATTTTAAAAGCCAAATTGCTCCGACCGTTTGCGACCTTCTTGACTCAGTGTGCCAGAAAGCTCATCAACTCGGTTTAAAGATTTATGCCTGGATGACCACCCGCTCCGCAGATTACGGGATTGATAATAAGCAGTTTTATAGCTGGTATTATGATTTTTCCTCGCAGAGATATAAACTATCTGACCGGCTCTGCCTTTTTCATCCTGAGGTAAGAACTTATCTTAAGAGCTTGTATCTGGAACTGGCTCATTATCCGATTGATGGAATTTTAATTCAGGATGACCTGATGCTTAAGCATAATGAGGATTTTCATCCTTTTGCCCGCTCTCTTTATCAGCAGGAGAAAGGGGCTCAGGCTCATCCTTTTCTTTTTTATCAAATTGGGGTGAAAAATGGTAAGCGGAAATTTAAAGGATACCGGGAGGAATTCTGGGATTGGAGCCAGTGGAAAGCGGAAGAGCTGGCTCAATTTGCCCGGGAATTGAAAAACTCGGTTAAAAAAATAAATCCTCAAATTAAGCTGGGAATGAATTTATATTATGAGACTGCCCTCAAACCCCACTATGGTTTAGCCTGGTTCGGTCAGGATTTAGAGGTTTTGAAAAAAGCCGGGCTGGATTTTTACTGTCTGATGCTTTATCACCGTCAGATGAAATCCGAGCTGGGATTAAATCAGGAAGGATTAGAAAAGGCTCTGAAAACCTCGTCTCAAAATTTTTTCCAGATGATTCCCTCTCCGGCTGAACCGGTGATAAAATTAATGACCAGAGATTTTCAGAGCAAAAAAGAAATTCCCTTTTCTGAATTATGGCAAGTAATTAAGCTGGTAAACTTTCAACCCGGGGCAGGATTGGTTTTCTTCCCTGCTTTTCCTTCGGGAAGCGAAATTCCAAAACTAGTTTTTCAAGCCTGGGAGGAGGGTAATGACAACTAAATTGAGATTTTTCTGGCTCCTGGCAATGATTATTTTATTTTTTCAATGTTCTTCTTCTAAAAATTCAGCTCCGTTATTGCCTGAGGAAATTTATCTTTTTTATACCAATGATATTAGCGGGGAGCTGGATTTATGTGGTTGCCCGAAGCGACCGATGGGAGGAATTGCCCGCCGGGCAAAATATATCCAGAGATATTTTGAATTGAAAAAGCCGGTGCTTCAGGTGGATGCTGGGAATAGTTTTTTTTCACAGCGTTATCTAATGAGCCAGCCGGATGATTTTGCCCGTCGCTCTGCGGAGGTTCTGGCTAAAGCCTGTGCCAAGTTAAAACTTGATGCGATAAATATCGGGGTTTCAGACCTTGCTGGCGGGGTTGATTTTCTTAAGCATTTAAAAAAGCTGGCGAAAGAAAAAGGAGAGCTTAATTTAATTTCTTCTAATCTTTATTATAAGGCGAGCAATCAGCTGGTATTTCCCCGATTTCAGCTGGTCAACAAGGCAGGGATTAAAATCGGTATTTTCGGACTTATTAAGAAAAGCAATTTGCTTCCTCTGGGACTAAAAGCAGAAGAGCCGGTTTCAATCGCTCGGGAGATGACCCGAATTCTTCGGGAGCAAAAACAAGCGGAGCTGGTGGTTGGTTTATTTAATCTCGGCTTGGAGCAAAGTAAAAAGATTTGCCAGGAGATAGTGGGGATAGATTTGGTTGTGGTAAGTGGAAGCCCTCGTTATCTCTGGGAGCCGGTGCTTTACGGAAATTGTCTTTTAGTTCAAGCAGGAGCCGGTGGGAAGTATCTGGGAGAGATGAAGCTGGAGTTGAAATCTTTAAAGAAACCAGATTCGGAGCAGGTTAAAAAGCTGAACAACCAGCTTGCCCGTCTGGATGCTGAGCTTAATCTTCTTCAGGGACCGATATTAAACGACCCTGAAGCAAAAAAGAAATATTTAGAACTAAAAACCAA
>CAZKMM010000068.1:1593-14570 GCA_964553915.1 uncultured bacterium | reverse complement strand
GATGAATTTACCGAACAAATCCGAAAGCTTGGTCCAGCAATGGTCAGCCCGGAGCAAATTAAGCGGGTTCATGCTTATCCGGGAAAGGTTCTGGTAATTGATGACGAAGAAGTGGTGGGAAAGAGCTGTGCCCGAATTTTAGAACCTGCCGGCTATCAGGTGGAATATGAAACCAGCCCGAAAAAAGGCCTGGAAAAAGTGGAATCAGGTGCCTATGACCTGGTGCTTTTGGACCTGCGGATGCCGGAGATGGACGGAGTGGAGGTGCTCAAGAAAATCAAAGAAAAACGACCGGAAACAGAAGTGGTGATTATTACCGCTTTTAGCTCGGTGGACACTGCGGTGGAAACCCTGAAGCTGGGCGCCAAAGACTATGTTCCCAAACCTTTTACTCCTGAGGAATTGAAAGAGGTGGTAAAAACCGCTCTTGGTCAGGAAGAGAAAAAGTAAGGAGGCAAAAGATGGCGAAAAAATTAAAAATTGCCAAATACTGGGCTGATTGTTGCGGAGGATGTGATGTCAGCCTTTTGGATATTGATGCCAAGATTCTGGATGTGGCAAAGGTAGCGGACATTCTTTACTGGCCAATTGCTGTTGACGGAAAAAATAAAGACCTGGAAGCACTCAAGCCCGGAGAAATTGATGTGGGATTTTATAATGGCGCGGTGCATAATTCTGAGCAGGAGCATATTGCTCAAATTCTTCGGGAAAAATCCAAGATTCTGGTAGCTTATGGCTCCTGTGCCTGGCTCGGGGGAATTCCCAGTTTGATTAACTTCACGGACCGGGAAACCTTATTTGAATATGTTTATCATTTAGCTCCCAGCAATGATAATCCCCGGGGAGTGGAGCCTCAAACCAGAACCAAGGTTCCAGAGGGAGTGCTCAGCCTGCCTGTGCTTTATGACAAAGTTAAAAGATTGGATGAAGTGGTGGAAGTGGATTATTATCTCCCCGGCTGTCCTCCCCATTATGAGCGAGTAGCAGAGGTAATTGATGTGATTGTCTCCGGCAAGCTCCCTCCTAAAGGTTCCGTGGTGGGCGCCAAAGATAAAGCCCTTTGTGAGGAATGCCCCAGAGAGAGAAAAGAAAAGAAAATTAAAGAATTCAAGCGTCCCCAATTTTTCCAGGATGATGGAAAAACCTGCCTTTTAGAGCAGGGACTGGTCTGCCTGGGTCCTGCCACCAGGGGCGGATGTGGTGCCCGGTGCATCAATGTTAATATGCCCTGTCGGGGATGCTACGGACCGCTTCCAGAAGCAATTGACCAGGGAGCCAGCGCTTTGAGCGCGATCGCTTCTATTATTGACTCCAATGACCCGGAAGAAATCCAGAAAATCATTGACCAGATTCTTGACCCGGCTGGTTATTTCTACCGCTTCGGGCTTCCTCGCCAGAGAGTTAGAACCTAAGGAGGTTAAAAATGGGAAAGAGATATACCATTGACCCAATTACCAGACTTGAGGGACACGGAAAAATTGAAATCTTCACGGATGATGAGGGCAATGTTATCAATGCTTATTTTCAGGTGCCTCAGCTTCGGGGCTTTGAGAAGTTCTGTCAGGGAAGACCGGTGGAGGAGCTTCCCCGGATTGTTCCGAGAATCTGTGGAGTCTGCCCCGAGGCTCACCACCTTGCCAGTGCCAAGGCGGTAGACGCGGTTTATAAAGTTGACCCGCCTTCTCCTGCCAAAAAACTCAGAGAGCTTATGTATATGGCTCATTATGTTCATAGCCATATTGCTCACTTTTATGCCCTGGCGGCTGCGGATTTTGTGGTTGGTCCTCAGGCTCCTGTGGCAGAAAGGAACATTCTCGGAGTGGTGGCAAAGGTAGGGCTGGAAACCGGCGGAGAGGTAATTAAACAGCGCTCCAATGCTCAGAAGGTTCAGGAGATTATCGGCGGAAAAGCCACCCATCCAGTCTGTGCTATTCCCGGAGGAATGAGCAAAGCCCTCACCGAGGATGAGCGGGCAGAAATAGAAAAAATGGGAATTTCCGCGGTAGAATTTGGTCTTCTTGGTCTGGATTTATTTCGGAAGGTGGTTTTAGAAAATTCTGAATATGTGGACTTAATCAAAAGTGATATGTATAGCCTGAATATCCACAATATGGGCTTAGTGGATGAGAACAATAAAGTTAATTTTTATGACGGCAAGGTTCGGGTGGTGGATACCAACGGAAAGGAGCTTTGTAAATACAGTCCGGAGGAATATCTGGACTATGTTGCGGAACATATAGAGCCTTTCAGTTATTTGAAGTATCCATTTTTGAAGAAGATTGGCTGGAAGGGATTTGTTGAGGGTCAGGAGAGCGGGATTTACTGGGCAACTCCCCTTTCCCGCTTGAATGCAGCAGATGGAATGGCAACTCCCAAGGCTCAGGAGGCTTATGAGGAGTTTTATAAAACCCTTGGTGGCAAGCCAGTTAAAGCCACTTTAGCTACTCACTGGGCAAGACTGATTGAGCTATTATATGCTGCGGAAAGATGGGTAGAGCTGGCACGAGACCCGGAAATCACCAGCAAAGAGGTGCACAAAATCCCAACCGAAACTCCCAAGGAAGGAGTGGGAATTGTTGAGGCTCCCAGAGGAACCCTCACCCATCATTACATCACTGATGAGAACGGGATGGTCCAGAAGGTTAACCTGATTGTGGGCACCACCAATAACAATGCTCCGATTTCTCTTTCCATTAAAAAGGCGGCGCAGGGACTGATTAAAAAAGGCACCAAAGTAAGCGAGGGTATTTTAAATATGGTGGAGATGGCGTTCCGGGCTTACGACCCGTGTCTTTCCTGTGCCACCCATTCTATTCCGGGCAGAATTCCTTTAATTATCAACCTCCGGGATAAGAATGGCAATATCTTAGAGACTATCCGGTCTGATTAATGAACAAAACCCTGATTCTCGGGCTGGGCAATTCCCTGCTCAGCGATGATGCGATTGGTCTGAAGCTGGTTGAAAAACTGGCAGAAGAAATTAACCAGCCCGAGATGGAATTTAAAACCAGCGAAAAAGCCGGCTTGAACCTAATTGAGCTGGTTCAGGGCTATAATCAACTTATTATCATTGATTCTGTGATTACCGGCAAATATCCTGTTGGAACCATTATTGAATATTCTCCAGAAGACCTGCCTTCAAACCTACGGCTTCGCTCCCCTCACGATGCAGACTTTAAAACCACAATAGAGCTGGCAAAAAGAATCGGGATTAAAATGCCAGAAAAAATCACCATCTTGGGAGTTGAGGTTCTGGATAATTTAACCATTCAGGAGGAATTTACCCCTCAGCTCTCTGAAAAATTCCCATCTCTGGTTGAGCAAATTAAAGAAAAACTCTCCCAGCTTATCTCTTAAACTTTGCTTTTTGGGCTTAAATGTTATAAAAAATAAAGAAATAACAAGGAGCGGGGCAATGAAAAAACTGCCGATTTTATGGGCAATTTTTCTAATCTTTATCCTTTCCAGCTCTGCCCAGACCGTGCAGGAAGATAAAAGCCGACAAGCAGAGACATTATATCAAAAGGCAGTGGATTTAATTCTGAAGGATTTTTCCAGCCCTTCCCTGCTTAAAGCTATTGAGATTCTTGAGCAGGCAAGCCAACTTGACCCGGGAAATGACCGCATCTGGTCAAAACTATCCAGCCTTTACTGGCATTATGGAGACCGGCTTCCAAAAAAGAAAAAAGAAGAAAGACAAATCCGGCTTCAATGGTTTGAAAAGGGAATGGAAGCAGGAGAAAAAGCAATGAAGCTCAATCCTGATAATGTGGAAGCTCTGTTTTACTACACCACCAATCTTGCCAGCTCCGGAGAAATGAAAGGCATTCTCAACAGCCTCTGGATGTTCCCTACCCTCTGCGATAATATGGAAAAAGTGGATAAAATGGATCCGAATTTTGAACAGGGCTCGGTGGACCGATTCTGGAGTGAAGTATTAGTGCGGGTGCCGAACTTTGTGGCAAAGATGTTTGGCTCCAGCAAACAAGATGGAATTGCAGACCTGAAAGAAGATATAAAAAAATGGCCCAACCATTTTGCCAGCTATACCTATCTAGCCCGGCTTTTATGGTCAATAAAGAAAAAAGATGAGGCACTGAAATATCTGGAATACATCTTAACCCATAACCCAAATGCAGACCCGGAATGGGCAAGTGAAAACCGATATGAGCAGGAAGTTGCCAGAAAACAATGGAAACAATGGACCGGAAAAGATTTTCCTAATCGGTAAAAGGAGGTAAAAAAATGAAATCCGCCAGCCTTTGCTATCCCTGTTTTTTAAAGCAGGCTCACTCCAGCTTAATGTTTTTAACTGATGATGATGCCAAAAGAATCTCGGTTTTAAAAGAAATAGCCAAAATGCTCCCTGAGCTTGACCCGGAGCAAACCCCGGCTTATAACTCCTCGCTGGTTCTCTTTCGGGTAAATGAATTGATGAATGCTCAGGACCCTTATCTTCAAGCCCGACAAAATTATGACCGCCTTGCCCTGGAAATGACCGACAAACTCCGGGTGGAAATAGAATCCAGCCCCGACCCATTAGAAGAAGCGGTAAGAATCAGCGTGGTGGGAAATGTGATTGACCTGGGCATCAAGCATCAGGTAGATATTGAAGGCACCTTAGAGCGAGCCCGGGGAGAAGGATTCAAAATTTTTGAAATTGACCAGCTAAAATCCGCCCTTCAAGAGAGCAAGCGGATTCTTTACATTCTGGACAATGCTGGAGAGATTGCCTTTGACAAACTCCTGATTGAACAGATAAGAAAAATGGGCAAGGCAGTAATCGCAGTGGTGCGGGGAGGTCCGATTTTAAATGATGCGATAATGGAAGATGCCAAAATTGTTGGCTTGGATAAAATCTGCAAGGTAATTGATACTGGCAATAACTTTGTCGGGGTGGTAAGAGAAAGTGCTTCTCCCATCTTTTTAAAAGCTCTTGATAGCGCTGAGCTGGTCATTGCCAAAGGACAGGGAAATTATGAGACCCTTGAAGGCACCCGCCCTAATACTTTTTTTATCTTAAAGGCAAAATGTCAGGAAGTAGCACGCCATCTTGGAGTTGAGGAAGGAGACCTGGTACTCAAACAAGCCTGAAAGGAAAAGAAATAAATGAGAAAATTCCTTCCGCTTATCTGCTTACTGGCTTTTTTTCTCGCTTTTTCGCTTCGGGGCTTTCAGGCAGGAGCGAGCAGGGTAAGTATCACTCCAGAAAAACCTCTGCCTTTAGCAGGATACGGAGCAAGGTTGGGAAAACCCTCCAGAGGAATTTTAGACCCGGTTTATGTCCGGGCTCTGGTGCTGGATGATGGTAAGAGCCAAATTGCTCTGGTCTCCGCAGACATTTTACTCATCCTGGCTGACCTGAAAAAAGAAGTTGAGGAAAAAGTTAAAGATTTAGGGCTGGATGGAATCCTTCTCGGAGCCACTCATACCCATTCTGGTCCGGGCGGATACAGTGATATTTTTATTGTGGAATTAGCGGTTTTAGGAGGATACAAGCCCTGGTATCGGGAATTTCTGGTCAATCAAATGGCAAAGGCAATCCGAGAAGCAAAAGAAAATTTAAAACCCGCCCGGCTCGGCTCTGTTGTTGGCAAAGCCCCGGGATTTAATATCAACCGCAGAGACCCAGAGGGACCCACGGACCCAGCTTTAGGAGTGATTAAAATCACCGACCTTTCTGAAACCCCGATTGCTTATCTCATCAACTACACCGCACATCCCACCTGCCTGAGCGACCGCAATATGAAAATTTCCGGAGACTGGGTGGGGGTGCTGGAAAGAGAAATAGAAGAAAAAAGCCCTCCTGCGGTTGCCTTATTTTTTAACGGCGCTTTAGGCGACCAGGCTCCTAACTGCGGGCTACAGGAAAAACCCCTTCTCTGTAGGAACCGGATTGGTAAGGGTATAGCAGAAAAGGTCTGGGAGCTGATTCCCCGGATTCAAACCACCGAGCAGGTAAATCTTAAACTTATTGACCGGTATGTTCCTATGCCTTCTGCTCAGGTGAGAAAAGGATGTTGGGGAATTTTACAGCCGGCAATGAAAAAATGCTCAAAAAAGCTCCTCCGGGAAAAAGCTGAATTTATGCTTCTGGAAATCAACGATATTTTAATTTATGCTTCACCAGCCGAGCTGGCAGTGGAAGTCGGGCTTCATCTCAAAGCCCAGCATCCAGACAAAAAGGTTCTGGTATTTGCCCACGGCAATGACTGGCAGGGATATTTACTTACTCCGGAAGAATATGAAAAAGGTGGCTATGAAGCCTGTATGAGTTTATATGGCAGAGATTTTGAGCCTTATTTTGAAAAGGTATATCTGGAACTGGAAAGCTCTCTTTCCCAATAAAATTCCCGGGAGGTAAGAATGAAAAAGAATTTTGTTCTGGATACCAATGTCCTGCTTTATGACCCTCACTGTATCTTTCGCTTTGAAGATAATAACATCATCATTCCCATTGTGGTTTTAGAAGAGCTGGATAAATTTAAACGCCAGATTGATGAGGTGGGAAGAAATGCCCGGCAGGTGGCAAGATATCTGGATGGGCTCCGCAAACAGGGAAGTTTAGCTCAGGGGGTAAAAATCAATCAAGATGGATTATTAAAAATAGACCTGAGCGCAGATGAAAGCCTGCTCCCTCCTTCCCTTTTAGGGAAAAAGGAAGACAATCTGATTCTCGCCACTGCTTATCGGCTTCATCGCTCTGAGCCGGAAATTCCCACAGTTTTTATCACCCGGGATATAAATCTCCGGCTCAAAGCTGATGCTCTGGGAATGAAGTCTGTGGATTATGAGCTGGAAGGAAAGATTGAAATTGAAGAAATGGACCGGGGATGGAGAAAGCTGGAACTGGACCGGCAGGAGCTGGAGCAGTTTTTAGAAAAAGTTGAAATCCCGGCTCCAGAGGGCGCCTTTGCCAATCAGCTTTTCCTTTTCAACACTCCTGATTCCACCCAGACCGCTTATGGAAGATTTGATGCAGATAAAAATAAAATTTTGCTTCTCAAAGACTATTCAGATGGTTGTTTTGGAATTCATCCGAGAAATCCCGAGCAATACCTGAGCTTTGAACTTCTTCTAAACCCGAAAATTCAACTGGTTGCCCTTTTAGGAAAAGCCGGCACCGGAAAAACCCTGCTCAGTCTGGCAGGCGGACTTCATCAGGTATTGGAAGAAAACCGCTATCAGAGGCTTTTGGTTTCCCGTCCGATTTTCCCGATGGGAAAAGAGCTGGGATTTCTGCCCGGAGATGTTCAGGAAAAAATGCATCCCTGGATGCAACCAATCTTTGATAATCTGGACTTCATTTTCCAGACCCCGAGCCCCAGAGCCCGCTCAGGCAGAAAAACCACCAAGAAAAGCTTTTCTCCTTACCGAGAGCTGATAGATATGGGAATAATTCAGGTGGAGCCTCTTACTTATATTCGGGGCAGGAGCATTCCCCGACAGTTTATGATTATAGATGAGGCACAAAATCTCACCCCTCATGAGGTAAAGACCATCATCACCCGGGCTGGAGAGGGAACCAAAATTGTGCTTACCGGCGACCCATATCAGATTGACCATCCTTATCTTGATTCCAGCTCCAATGGATTGAGCTATGTGGTTCAGAAAATGCGGGGAGAAAAAATTTTCGGGTACCTGCTTTTGGAAAAAGGAGAAAGAAGCCCCTTAGCCGAGCTGTCTGCGGAAAGACTTTAAAACTCAGCTTATCCGCTTTTGAAAGCGAATCAGGCTCAAGCTAAAGACTCCTGCACCTATTACCAGCAAACCAATCATCTCCACCCATAAATGCTGGAGCCCTGCCCCTTTAAGGATTACCTCCCGAAGCACGCAGATAAAATACCGAAGCGGGTCCAGATAAGTAAGATATTGAAAAAATCTGGGCATATTCTCAATCGGGAAGAAAAATCCGCTCAGCAAAATAAAACTCACTGCCACAAACCAGCAGAGAAATAATGCCTGCTGTTGGGTGCGAGCAATGGTAGAGATGAGAATTCCCAAGCCCAAAGTGGTAAGAATATAAAGTGCAATGAATCCCGCGAGCAGAAAAATACTGCCTAAAAAGGGAATTCGCCACCAGAGAAGGGCAATTCCTAAAGCTATAAGAAATTCTAAATAACCCAGCAGGGCGAAAGGAATAATCTTACCCAGAATCAATTGATAGGGCTTTAGAGGAGTCACGAGCAACTGTTCCCAGGTGCCCACCTCTCGCTCCCGGACAATTGCCAGGCTGGTCAAAAGCATCGTGATAATGGTTAAAAGCAGAGCAATAATTCCCGGAATCATATAATAGGCACTTTTTAAATTCGGGTTATACCATACCCGAAGCTCTGGCTCTATAATATGAATATACTGTCCCAGCTCCGGCATCCTGCCCAGAAATCCTTTTAGCTGGTCTTCAAGAAATCTCTGGATAATCTGAAGGCTATAGCCCAGAGCAATTACACTGGCATTGGAATTCTGCCCGTCAATAATCAATTGCACCTGCGGAGAAGAAAACCTTTTTAAATCCCGACTGAAATGAGCAGGGATAACTAAAGCCAGCACCGCTTTTTCCCGGTCTAGGAGTTTTTTCAAATCCGAAGGTCGTCGGGTAAAATAATTCAGGTCAAAATATCCGCTTGCCCGAAACCGGGAAATCAACTCCCGGCTTAAATGTGAATTATCCAGGTCGCAAATCACAGTGCTTAAATGTTTAACATCAGTGGTAATGGCATAAGCCAGAATAAATAACTGAACCAGAGGCACAAAGAAAATAATCGCCACCATAAACCGGTCCCGAAAAATCTGGATAAATTCCTTTCTCAACATATGTAAAATTTCTTTCATCAGCCCAACTTCAATTTGAATCTCCTTTGAGATAACAAGAAAAACCAGAGCCCGAGAAGAGAAAGAGCAATCAACTGCGGATAAATAGCTCCCATCCCCACTCCCTTGAGCATTATTCCCCGAATCACAATTAGAAAATACCGGGCAGGGATTAAATAGCTCAGCCATTGCAGAATCTTGGGCATACTGGGAATCGGGAAAATAAATCCAGAAAGCATTATGGTGGGAAGAATCGTGCTCACCAGAGAAATTGCCATTGCCATTTGTTGATTGGGTGCCACCGCAGAAATGAGAATCCCAAAAGAAAGAGCAGAAAAAATATAAAACAGAGAAGAGAAAGCCAAAAGCAAAATACTTCCCCGAAACGGCACCTTAAACCAGAGACAGGAAAAACCTAAAATTACCCCGGTAAGCAAAAAGCTGAGCAGGACATAAGGAAGTAATTTCCCGACCAGAAGCTCGGTGCGGGTAATGGGTGAGACCAGGATTTGCTCCAGGGTGCCGGTCTCTTTTTCCCGGGCAAGGGTAATGGAGGTGAGCATCGCACAAATCATCATCATAAAAATTGCTACCAATCCCGGCACCACAAAATTGGCACTTTTCAGCTCCGGGTTATACCAGATTCTTGGCTCCACCCGGAGCAGAGGAGTAAAATAGCGCTCTACGGGTTTCAAAGAATAATCTGCCAGAAACGCCTTTAAATAATTAATCAGGATGCTGGCAGAATTGGCATCAGCCCCATCTACCAGAAGCTGAACCGGTATTTTAGTTTTTTCTCTTAACTTTCGGGCAAAATCCCGGGGAATAATCAGCCCAGCCCGGATTCTTCTCGCCTTGATTAAAGGCTCAATCTCCTTCTGGCTTTCCAGCCAGTAGCAAATTTTAAAATTCCGGCTGGCGTTCAATGATTGAAGCAATCGCCGGCTGGAAAAAGTCCGGCTGTAATCTACCACTGCCAGCCTAATCTCTTTTAAGTCCATATCTATGGCATAACCAAAAATAATCATCATTAAAAGCGGGAGAATAAAAATAATCGTCAGGCTCCTCGGGTCTCTCAAAATATGAATCAGCTCCTTCTCTGCCACTGCCCAGAGCCGGGAACTTATCCTCTCTCTCATCTGCCCCCTTCCTTAACCAGCCGAATAAATACCCGATGAATAGAAGGCTCCTGCCAGTGATGTTTTAATTCCCCGGGAGAACCATAAGCAATAATCCTTCCCTGATGCATTATTGCCAGGCGATGACAATATTCTGCCTCCTCAAGATAATGGGTGGTGACAAAAACTGTGGTGCCCTGCTCTGCTAACTGGTAAATCAATTCCCAGAATTTCTTGCGAACCAGGGGGTCAACTCCAGAGGTCGGCTCATCTAAAAAAACTATCTGCGGATGATGCAAAACCGCACAGGCAAGACCCAGCCGTTGCTTAAAGCCCAAAGGAAGCTGAGCGGTTATCTCCTCGCTCCATTCAGAAAGCTCCAGTTTTTCCAGAACCTCTCCTACCCTTTTCTCCAGCTCCTCACCTTCCAGACCATAAACTCCGCCAAAAAATTTTAAATTCTCTAAAACCTTTAAGTCCGGATATAAACTGAACTTCTGAGACATATAACCAATAATCTTTTTTATCTCCTCCGGCTGGGTGCGGATGCTGTAGCCTGCTACCCAGCCTTCCCCTTCACTCGGGCTCAATAACCCACAGAGCATCCGGATGGTGGTGGTTTTACCGGCACCGTTCGCTCCTAAAAATCCAAAAATTTCTCCCCTTGCCACCTCCAGAGATACCCGGTCCACCGCAATAAATCTGCCAAAGCGTCTGGTCAGGTTTTCAGTTCTTACCGCTAAATCTTCAAACATTGGCTTTTAACTCGCTCTGACGGATTAGCCAGGCAAAAACATTCTCCAGTCCGGGAGAAATTCTCCTTGGAGTTAAATCAGTGCGGTTAAATCTTTTCAATGCCTGCGAAATTACTTTTTCACTATTTGTTCCCTCTTCCAGATGAAAATGAAGCCTATCGCCATAAAGCTGAACCTCAACCACACCTTCCAATCCCAGCGATGATAACTGTTGAGCCAGAGCAAACAGCCCCTCTCCTTTTAACTCATAAAGCTCTCCGGAAAAAAGCTCCTTCAATTTTGCCGGAGAATCGCAGGCTAAAATCTTGCCCTGATAAAAAAATGCCACCCGGTCGCAAACTTCTGCCTCATCTAAATAAGGGGTGGAAATCATAATCGTGGTCCCCTGAGCTTTCAGTTCATTTAATATCTGCCAGAACTCCTCCCGGGAAACCGGGTCCACCCCGGTAGTCGGCTCATCTAAAAACAATACTTCAGGTTGATGAATCAAGGTGCAGGCAAGTGCCAGCTTTTGCTTCATTCCCCCGGAAAGTTGCCCTGCCCGACGCCCCTGAAACTCCTCCAGCCCGCTAAACCTTAAAAGCCTCTTTTCTCTTTCCTTTCTCTCCGCCTCAGGAACCTGAAATAATCTGCCGAAAAATCTTAAATTTTCCTTTACCGTCAGGTCTGGATATAAAGAAAACCTCTCGGGCATATAACCGACCAAACTTCTTACCTTTTCCAGCTCGGTTTTCAGGTTCTTCCCCAGAACCAGCACCTCTCCTTCCTGAAAATCCAAAAGTCCGCACAAAATCCGCATTAAAGTGGTTTTTCCAGCTCCATCCGGACCACTCAATCCGAACATCTCTCCGGGAAGAACCTCCAGACTGATTCCATTCAACGCGGTTTTATCCTCAAACTTCTTTACCAATTGAGCAATTTTTACCGATGGCTCCAGCATCTTTATTTGGCTAAAAAATAAACATCCGCGGGCATTCCGATTTTTAATTCTTCCTCTGGATTATCCAGCTCCAGCTTCACCGCATATACCAGTTGCGCCCGGGCGGTTCTGGTCTGAACATTTTTCGGGGTGAATTCTGCCTGAGGCGAAATCCAGCGAACCACACCGAAAAATTCCTTCTCTGGGAAAGCATCCACTCTTACCTCCATTTTATCTCCCAGCTTGACCCGTCCCAGCTCCGGCTCCGCCAGATAAATCTTTAAAGTCATCTTGGATAAATCTGCCAGAGTTAAAACCACCTGCCCGGTGCGAACCACCTCGCCCGGTTCCACCATCCTTTCAATTATCTTTCCCGGGCTCGGGCTGGTAATGGTTCCCTGAGAAATCTGCCAGTCAAGTTGCCTGATGCCTGCTAAAAGCGTCTCCTTTTTGGCTAAAAGAGATTCCCGCCCCAGCTCCGCCTGACGAAGTTGAGCCTGGCTGACCTTATACTTGGTCTCTATCTCGTCTAACTGGCTTGGGGTGGTAATCCCCTTTTGATAAAGATTTTTCATCCGCTGATAGTTCTTTTTAACCGCCTGATAGCCAGCCCGGGCTTGATTAACCGCTTCTTCTGCCTGCCTGATGCCCAGCTCCAGCTCCTTTAAAGTTTTCTCTAATCGCTCTCGCTCCAGACGCAACGGCTCGGTATCAATAATTAAAAGAGTATCTCCCTCTTTCACCTCATCCCCTTCTTCTACCAGCACCTGAAGAACCTTTCCGCTTAAAATGCTTGCCAGCTCCACCTCCTGAGCCTCTAAAACTCCAGAGCCAGCATAATTGCTCCTGGAAAATCTGGTGCAAGAAAAAATTAACACCAGTAAAATCAAAATTCCCGACTTTTTCATTTTTTCCTCTCCTTTTTCTGAGCCTCTTCCAGAAATAGCCCCCGGCGGAGTAAATTTTTAATATGCCTTTTCCGGGCTTTAAGAAATTCTTCCTCTTTTCCCGGTTTAATACCCCAAACCGGAAGAAAAAGAGGGCGAGCAAAAAAGTAAAATAAAATCATCCCCATAACACTCAAAACCACCTGTGAAGAATCAACCGGATAAATCTTTTTCTCCTTAATTCCCTGCTGGATGAGGTTCTGGAAATTTTCCGGTAGGGAAAACTTTTCTTTTTGAAAAAGCTTTTGAAAAACCTTTCGGGCAATAGGCGCTCCGTCAAGTAGCTCCCAGCTGATCAGCCGGGCAAACTGAGGATTTTTAACGATAAAATCAAAATAAAGCTCAATAATATTTTCCAGCCTTTTGCTCAGTTCCATTTCTTTTTCTTTTAGCATAACCTGTTTAACTTCTCCCAAAATCTGACCAA
>CAZKMM010000068.1:0-1493 GCA_964553915.1 uncultured bacterium | reverse complement strand
TCCATTTCTTTTTCTTTTAGCATAACCTGTTTAACTTCTCCCAAAATCTGACCAAAATAATGTTCAAAGACCTGAGCATAAAGCTGGTCTTTGCTGGAAAAATAATAATGCACCAATGCCTTGTTCACTTCAGCGCGCTGGGCAATTTCATAAACCCTGGCTCCTGCTTTCCCTTTCTGAGCAAAAACTTCCAGACTCGCCTGCAAAATTTTCTCTTTCCGGCTGGGAAAGGCTTTATTTGGTAAAGGAAAATCTGGTTGTTTTTTCTTTTTAACCATTTGGTTAAACCATCTGGTTAAATTATAGCGGAGAGCTTTTCTTAAGTCAAGGAGAATTAAATACTCTGCCTGCCTTGATAACCCAAAAAGAAAATGATAAGGAAAAAAGAAAAAATAAAGGAGGGACAATGACACTGCCTCTGGAGGGAATTAAGGTTTTAGACCTTTCGCAGTTCTTAAGCGGACCACGTTGCACCCAGCTTCTGGCGGATTTTGGAGCAGAGGTGGTAAAGCTGGAGCCTCCGATTGGAGAGGCGATGAGGCTTTTAATGTTGCCGGTCAAAGGGCTGGACCGTTCTCTTTCCAACTGGAATCGGAACAAAAAAGGAATCACTCTGGACATCCGCCATCCCAAAGGGAAGGAAATTTTTTTAAAGCTGGTTCCTCATTTTGATGTTCTGGTGGAGAATCTTGCTCCCAAAACTTTGGACAAACTTGGCTTGGGCTATGACCAGCTAAGTAAAATTCATCCCGGATTAATTTATTGTTCCATCAGTGGTTTTGGCCGGGAGGGACCAAACTCAGAACGAGTAGCATTTGATTTGATTGCCCAGGCAACCGCTGGAATACTTTCCGCAATGGGAATTCCAGACCGGGTGCATCCGGTATTTTTTGCTGACCTGGTAAGCGGTGCCTATGGAGCATTCGCAATTTTGACTGCATTGTTTCATCGTCAGCGCACAGGAGAGGGACAATTAATAGATGTCTCAATGCAGGATGTAATGTATTTCCATAATTTTCTTGCCATTGACAAACGCTCGGTGGAGGATGGAAAGCTTAAAGAGCCGCTGGAAAAGGCAATGGGTGGCACTTTTACCGATTTTTTTCAGGGGAAAAAAGGAGCACCGTTCTGGAACATCTATCAGGCTCGTGATGGTTATATAGCGATTGTCTTTCTTACTGATGCACAATGGAAACGGATATGTGGAATTATTGGACATCCGGAACTGGCGGAAGACCCCAGATTTGCCAATGTTATTCTTCGGGTCAAGCACCGGGAAGAATATCGGCATTATTTCCAGGAATGGGTGGCAAAATATACGGTTGAAGAGATAGAAAAAATTCTGGTTGAGAATCGGATTCCCTGCGGGATTGTTGCTGATGCGGAACAGGTGAATAAAGACCCGCATTTGATTGCCCGGGGAATGATTACCTGGTGCCAGGACCCGGTTTATGGCAAGGTTGCGGTTCCGGGAATTCCCATCAAGCTTTCTC
>CAZKMM010000067.1:0-14844 GCA_964553915.1 uncultured bacterium | reverse complement strand
ATAATCCCGCGCTGGGGCTGAGCGGTTCTCAATTGCTGGAAAAGAAAGAATAATTCTTCGGATAAGTTTCCCGGAGAAAATCCAACGAAGCGAGTAGGGAAAAATTTAATTACTTTTTTCGCCAGGTTCCGCCGGATTCAATTCTTTTTCTGACATTATCTGCTACTTCAGGCAGGTCTTTTTTCTGGAGATATTTCTGAATAAATGATGGGACTTTGATGCCTGTATCCAGCCGGGTGACGCCGTAGATAAAAAGGGTTTTCTGCCCGGAAAGTTTTTCAAAGAGAAAAAATCCCGCGGTATCCTTAATGTCGTGGGGCTGGGAGGGGTCAAGCTCAAAATCTATTCGGTAATTTTGAGGGTCAATTTGATATTTGATGGCGTATTCCACGGTAAAGCCAAAGAATTTAAATCTCTTAAGCACAAGGGCAAAGCCCGGCTTTTGCTTCAGGATAATAGAAGCGGTTTTTCTCGGAAAATATTCCTGCTGTTGGTCAAATTTGGTGAAGATTTCCCAGCATTTTTCAATTGGTGCGTTAATGATTACTATTGATTCTCCATAACCCTTGATTTTTCCTTCCGGGTCAGTATATTTAACGCTTTTATAAATTACCTTTCCGCCTTCCAGCTCTTTCTTTTCCCGGGGAGAAAGTTTTTTCCATTCCTCGGCTAACTTTTTTTCTCCGCTCCAGCAGAGGAGAGGAAGGAAAAGAAAAATCCAGAAATATTTTCCTCTCATCCTCAATATGGCTCCAGAAGGGCAGAGGCTTTTAAGGTAAGGATTTCATTGGTTCCATCCATAATTCTCAGGAGTTTGGCATCCCGGGCAAGTTTCTCCAGAGGATATTCTTTAGAAATCCCGTATCCTCCCAGCACCTGAACCATCTCAGCGGTATGTCTGACCGCCTGATTGGTGGCATATACTTTTCCTGCCAGGCTCAGCCTTAAATCTCCCGGAAACTGAGTTTTACAAAGCCAGCTTGCTTTCCAGAGCATTGCCCGGGCGGATTCTATTGCCTGGAAAATCTCAAAAAGTTTGTTGGCAACCAATTGATGATAAAAAATCGGCTTTCCCCATTGCACTCGTTTTTTAGAATACTCAAGAGCATACTCATAAGCGGAGCGCATTATTCCCACCGCAATATATCCCACTCCCAGATTCCCCACAGTAACAATGGCATTATGAAGCATTGGATACTGCTCGCCGGGAGGAAAAATCATATAGCTTTCCGGGATTTCTACATCGTCAAAATAAACCGGTGCCTGGTTCAGGGCACGAAGCCCGATTTTATCCAGAGGTTTTCCCCGGCTCAGCCCGGGAGAATCTCCCGGCACAATAAAGGTTGCTGAGCCTTTTATTCCCAGTGAAGGCTCCACACAGGCAAAAAGCACATAAAGATTAGCAATTCCGCCGTTGGAGGCAAAACTGGATTTGGCACCATTAATAATATATTTATCTCCTTTTTTTACTGCCCGGGTATGATGGCAGACATTCGGGTCATAATAATTACTGCCATCCGCTCCTACCTCTGGCTCACTGCTTCCCCAGGCACTGACCAGCTCTGCCCGATTTTTGGTGCAGAACGGAATTACATATTTTTCCACCAGCTCTTTGTTCTGAGGAACAAGAAAGACAATCAATTGATGAGCCACCGAGCCAGCAACCAGCCCGGCGGTAAATCCGGGAGCAAAGCGAGCCAGCTCTTCCCAGACCATTCCGATGGTAAGCGGGTCAAGACCGAGTCCGCCGTAATCCTCTGGAAGAGCCATTTTATGAAATCCCAGCTCAAACGCCTGATTCATTGCCTGCCAGAAGATTTTACTTTTAAAAACCTGCTCCGGGTCTGGAAGCCGGTCTAGTTCGCTCTCTGCTGGCTCCAGAACCTCTTTGCCAAATTCCCGGGCAGTGGAGATGAATTGTCTTTGAGTTTCTGTGGGCTGAAAATCAATCATTTTTTACTCCCTTTTCAGGTTTTATGATTCAGACACCTGCCAGTCCGGGGGAAGAAAATCCAGCATTTTGAAATAATAAGGAAGGAAAGCTTCGCCATCTACCTCGCAGATAATCTCTCCGGGAAGCATTGTATTATCTGAGGTAAGGTAATAAGCAACCAGAATTTTAGTGATTTCAATTTCATACCAGGGGTCTGCCCAGGACTGCTGAAAATTTACCTCTGCGGTGCCAATCTCCAGGCTTTTTAACTCCAGCTCGGTTCTCTGCTTGCAGAGAAAAACCGGACCATCAAACCCGGGTTTTAAATCTATTCTGGGCATTGCCTTGAAAAGAAAAGAGGGACCGAGCCTGGGAAGCTGGGGCGGAACCGACTGAGTGAGATTTGCCTTAATCTCTAAAAAACGGATGCCTTTCCTTTCTACCCAGCCGTGCACCTCGGAATTGTTCCGCTCCAGATAAATCTTTGCCATTTTTTTCGGGAAGCCAAAAATATCTCTGCCATTATGCATCCGGTCTTCCTCGCTATCTATTGGCATACTCAGGCAATAAGTTCCCTGCTCTCCTTGATATTGACAGCGGAGAAAAAGGGCGGATTCAAAATATCCCGGACCGAGATTGGTCTTCGGATACTCCGCAATGAAAATTAAACCCTGCGGGGCTTCTGCTGGTTCAAGGGGCGGTGGAAGAAGCCTCTGAACAATCTCGGGTTTGGTCTCAAAAGCCACCCCGAGCATTTTGGCATCCCAGAATTTCCTTACCCCGAGATTATAATATCGCTCCAGCTCCTCTTTGGTTTTGACAAATCCCATTACTCTCTCCTTACGGCGTGATGGCTAAAAGCTTGACTTAAATTAGACATTTTCATAGAATTTTGTTCAAAAGTTTATTAAAAGATTTAAGCGATGTCAACGAAAATTTTTATTACTGGTGGAGATGGGCTTTTAGGAAGCAATCTGATAAGGGAGCTGGTTAAAAAAGGCTTTTCTCCCCGGGTTTTAATCCAGCCAGAGAGAAATTCTCCCACTCTTAATGGACTGGATATTGAAAAGGTCCCGGGAGACCTGCTTGAGGGGGGAGCAAAAATTAAATCCGCAATGGAAGGATGTGAGGTAGTCTTTCACTGTGCGGCTATTACCAATCTCTGGGCAGACCCGGAGCTAGTTTTTAAGGTAAATCTGGAAGGGACGAGAAAGGTTCTTGATTCCTGTCTGGAGAACAAAATTCAGCGTCTGGTTTTTGTTGGCTCTGCCAGTTCTTTTCAGTTTGGCACCAAGGAAAACCCCGGAGATGAAACCGGCGCTTTTCCCCCGATATATCGGGGAATGGCTTATATGGAATCCAAGCATCAGGCAATGAAACTGGTTTTAGAATATGTTCGTAAAAAGGGGCTGGATGCGGTGGTGGTCTGTCCTACCTTTATGCTCGGAGATTATGATTATGGTCCCAGCTCCGGGGAGTTAATCCAGCAGTTTATTAAGATGGGCTTGAGGTATGTTTCACCGGGAGGAAGAAATTTTGCTTATGTAAGGGATGTAGCCCAGGGGATGCTTTCTGCCCTAGAAAAAGGAAGAACCGGTCAGGTATATATTATGGGCGGAGAGAATTTAAGCTATCTGGAATTTTTCAGCCAGGTGGCAGAAATAGCTGGACTTTCTCCTCCCAAAGCCAGCCTCCCTTGCCCATTGATTCTGGCGAGCGGAGCTTTTGCTTCGGTTTATGGAAAACTTCGGGGAAAGCGGAGCAAATTTAATTTGAAAATGGCACGGCTCGCCTGCCTGGGAACTTATTACAGCTCAGAGAAAGCCAAAAGAGAGCTGGATTTGCCTCAAACTCCGGTGAGAAAAGCAATAGAGGAATCTATCAACAGCTTGAAAAGATACGGATACATTTAAATGAGCGAGAATTATTTTAAGGATAAGGTTGCTTTAATAAGTGGCGGGAGCCGGGGAGTGGGGTTTGCCCTTGCCCGGCAGTTGGTAGAGCAGGAAGCCAGGGTGGTAATCAGTGCCCGGACAGAAAGGAGGCTATTGGCTTCTCAAAAGAAACTTAAGGAGCAGGGCGGAGAGGTAGAAGCAGTGGTGGGAGATGTGGGAAAGTGGGAAGATGCCAGGAAAATGGTGGAGCGGGCAATTGAAAAATTTGGCAGGCTGGATATTCTCATCAACAATGCTGGAGTCTCTATGCGCGGAGAATTTGCTCAGCTGGCTCCGGAAGTTTGCGAGCGAGTGGTTGCCACCAATTTAATGGGAAGTATTTATCTTTCCCGGGCGGGAATCAAGTATTTAAAAGAAAGCCAGGGACATTTGGTTTTTATCTCCAGCATTGCCGGACTTTTCGGTCTGCCCGGTGCGAGCATTTATTGTGCGAGCAAAGGCGGACTTAAAGGGCTTTGTGAGTCTTTGAGAATTGAGCTGGCTCTGGATGGAGTGCATATTGGTATAGTTTATCTGGGATTTACCGAGCACGACCCGGAAAAAAGAATCTTACTGGCAGATGGCTCCCTGGCTCCTCCGGACCGACCTGCCCATCATACCCAGGATTATTCTGCCCGCTTGATTCTAAAAATGATTGAAAAAAGAAAGCCCGCTCTGGTGATGACTCCAATAGGAAAGCTGGGATATTATATAAACCGATTTTTCCCGGGTTTGGTTGAACGGTTGATTATTTTTGCTCGTCGCGGTAATTTTTCCATCTATCAAAGATTTTCCTGATACAAAAAACAAATTATCCGTATAAAACCGGATTGAAGCCAGATTGAGAAAAGGCTTGGCTGATTTGATTAAGCTCCGCTTCGGTCAGTTTTTCCAGCTCCTTAAACTCTCTTCCCAGCTTCTGGTATTTGCTTTTTGCCCAGTTATGATAAGGAAGGAGATGAACCTCTCCCTGGTAGCCCACTTTTTTAAGAAACGAGATAAAGAGCGAGATGGAATTGTCATCAGTATTAAAGCCAGGAATCAGCGCAATTCTTGGGATGAGTGCATCTGCTCCTTTTATTTCTAATATCCGGGCAAAATTTTCCAGGATTAAATCATTTCCAGCTCCTGTGCCCTGCTGGTGTTTTTCCCGGTCAATATGTTTCAGGTCAAAAAGAAAAAGCTCAACCATCTGAGCCAGAGGCTCAAGCAGGTGCCGGGGAAAATATCCACAGGTTTCAATGGCGGTATGAAGCTGGTGAGATTTAAACTGCTCAAGCAAATCAAACAGGAAATCTTTTTGAAAGGTAGGCTCGCCACCGGTAAGGGTAATGCCTCCGCCTGAGTTCTGGAAAAAAATTTTATCTCTCTCCACCAGCGCCAGGATTTCTCTGCTCTCCATTTCTTTGCCAATTTTTTCCATTGCCTGGTTGGGGCAGAGCTCAGCACATTTTCCGCAGACCGTGCATAAATCCCGGTTTCGGACGATTTCCTGATTTTTCAACTCCAGAGCCTTTGAAGGGCAGGCTTCAACGCAGGTTAAACAGAGCTGACATCTTTCCTTCCAGTATCCCATTTCCGGGAGGGGATTTTGTGATTCTGGATTCTGACACCAGAAACAGCGAAGTGGACATCCTTTTAAATAAATCGTGGTGCGAATTCCCGGACCATCATAAATTGCATAGGGCTGGATATCAAAAATTATTCCTTTCATCTTTTTCTTCCTGATTTCAAGCTCGCTCTGGAATTTTTAGCGGTGCTCGGTGCGGGCAATAACTTCCTCCTGAATCTCCCTTCCCAGCTCCACAAAATAGGTGCTGTAGCCACCAACTTTGACAATCAGGTCCTGATAGTTTTCCGGATGCTTCTGGGCATCACGGAGCATCTCCGCACTGGCAACTGTAGGCTGAATCTGGGCGCCCCTGAGCTGAAAATAGGTGCGAATCAAAGAGAGCCATTTTGCTCGTGCCTGAGGATTATCTCCAATACCGCTGGGATGAAATTTAACATTCACCGCACAGCCCATCACATCTTCAAAAGGTAGGCTCGCCACCGAGCGTAAAGCCCCGGTCACTCCGCAACGCTCCACATTATAGGGATTGCAACTTGCGGCAAAGGGCGTGGCAGTTTTTCTTCCATCCGGGCTGGCAATAGAAAGCCTGCCATCAATGGTATGGGTGGTCATACTTATCACATAAACCACAAAAGGACCACCTTTGTAATTTCTATATTTATAAGTTTCCTGAAAAAGCTCCTTCATCACCTTCCGGGCAAGCTCATCACATTCCGGATTGCCATTGCCCCATTTCCCAGGGAGGTTTTTAATCTCCCGATAAATCTCCTCATAGCCGATAAAATTATGGTCAATTGCTTCCAGCAACTCTTTAATGGTGAATTTCTTTTCCTCAAAAACCAGCTTTTTAATTACATAAAGAGAATCCACCAGGTTGGCAATGGAGTTAATCATAGAAATTCCACTCAGGTCATAAATTCCCCCGCCCTGGGTGACATCTTTCTTTTTCTCCAGGCACCCTTCAATAAAGGCAGAGATATACGGGGCAGGGAGGTAGCGGGCAAAAAGTTCATCCCGGAGGTTGGATGCCCGCACCAGCTTTTCAATCATATATTTTGCCTGTTTATAAAAAGCCTGAAGGAGCTGGTCAAAGCTGGTGAATTTATCCGGCTCGCCGGTTTTCAATCCCTCATTTTTGATCAGGATGGCGATGGTCTTGGAATCACCGTTCCGCAGAGTCATATCCAGAAGCCGGCAGAGAAGGAGAGCATTGGCGCTCATACTTCCGGTTTTTCCCGGACCGGTAAGCTCCACACAACCCATCACCGCATAATCCCGGGCATCTGCTTCAGAAAATCCCCTCCGTTTCATTGCCTCTATGTTGATTACATCATTGAACAGAGAAAAATTGCTGGAGCCCTGATAGAGCGACTCAGCAATTTTAAAAAGAAGCTCATCCGGGGTGTTAGGGTGAATCCGAACCGAGATATTGGTTATTGCCCGGGAGCGTGCCCCGGCTTCAATGAAAAGATAAGTGAGCTCATTGGTGCCGTCTTCTCCCTCCGGGGTGAGCCCGCCCAGCGTCACAGGTGAGGAGCCAAGAAAGCGATGATAAAAATTTGCCAGAATGTTTGACTCCGGACGGATGTTCTGGGACATAATCTTGAGCAATAGCTCCTCTAAAAGCTCCCGGGCTTCTTCTCTGGTTATCCTGCCCAGCTCAAGGTCTTTTTTATAATAGGGATATAAAATCTGGTCCAGCCTGCCAAAGCAGTGGAGATTAACCGGATGAGCCAGCTCCACCGCGGTTTTTATGGTCCAGAGAGATTGCACTGCCTCCCGGAAGCTCTCTGCTGGCTCCAGAGGAACCCGGAAGCAGATTTCATACATCTGCCCAAGCTGGGATTTTCTTTCCGGGTCTTTTTCCGCTTCTATTTCTTTTTTAATTCTCTCTGCCAGCCTCCGGGCAAAAATGCTCACCCCTTGCAGAGCAATATCAATTGATTCAAGAAAAACCCGCTCCTTGTGGCTGAGAGAATCATCTTTCAACTTCTCCTGAACCTCCTGCCTCATTCCCTGAAGTCCTTTTTTCAATACCTTTTCATAATCCAGAATTACATGCCCCTGATAGCTGGCAATGGTGGCACAGGTGGAAATCATTAAAACCTGCCGGGAAGTGTTGGCAGGAAGGGCAAAAACAAAATCGTGCATATCTTTGGAGTAAATTTCTGACTTAGCCATCTCGCGTTCCAGGCGGTCAACAATGGTTTTCCCGCGCCAGTAAGGAAGGAGTTTTCGCTTAAGATATTTTTTATCTTCTTTTTTGATCTGGTAGGGATTGATTTTTCGCTCGCTCATTGTCTGGATGCCCACATTCAAAGCCACAGGACCGCTTGCCCGAACTATCTTCTGATTTTCCAGAAATTGCTTTAAGGCTCTTTTTCTCAATAAATAGAAGAAAGATTTAAGCATAGAGCGAACCCGGAAATAAAGCATAGAGCTTTTATCCAGCTCATTTTCCAGCACCTGGTTGAAAACTCCTCTTTCAATATCAATCGGTATTCCCAGAAAATATTCGGTCCAGTAGCCAGCAATTTGGTCATCCGGGTCAAGATAAAGGCTCATATTCTCATAAACATTTTTCATTGCCTTTGCCACCCGAATGAGGAGAGGCTCACCCTCGGTCTGCTTCCAGCTCTCAGTATAATACTTTGCTCGCTCAATGGAGATATAAGCCGGACCCTGCTGATACCTTTTTCTTAACCGTGCAATTCGCTCCGAAGTGGGAGTTTTTTCTGAAGAAAAATTTAATTCCCTAGTCGGGCAAATATTTCCGCTGGTCATTCCCCGTCATCCTTTTTTGGTTTATTTTTTATATTTTAGACCACTGGGAGAGGAAAACCAAATTTATAAAAAACCGGTAGAATTTGAGCGAGAAAAAAAATTTAACGAGGATAAACTCTGACTTCATCCCGAAAGGGCAGAGCTTGAAAATTATTTAGGATAAGCTTTGAAAAATCAATAATAAAATTATCCAGAATTTTATTGCTGGAAACAAAAAAAACACTTTTGAAAGAATTCTTCTTGAAAAATTTTTCCAAGTTTTTAAAATTAAAGATATAAAAAGATGAATAAAGAAGAGCAGGTTCAAAAACTTCTTGAACAGGGGCTTTATCATTATGGGATTGGGGAAAATGCGGTTGCGGTTGACCTCTGGAAGCAGGTTTTGGAGCTGGACCCGGATAATGAGACTGCCCGGGAATATCTAGAAATAGAGCTGGGAAAGGACTGGGGGGAAAAGCTCGGTCTAAAGACCAAGCCAGCAGAGCCGGAACCTGAGCCTGGTCCCGCCATTAAACATCTGGAGAAAGAAGCCGAACCCAGTTTAGAGCAGGAGTTTAATCAGGTAAGGAATTTTCTTGCTCAGGGAGAGATAGATTCTGCTTTAGAGGCTTCCAGGCGATTTTTAGAAAAGCCGACTTCCGAGTGGCTGACCGCCCGGGCATATTATGAACTGGCGAAGATGAGGCTGGTAAAAAAATTTATCACCGCTCTTGTTTCTCTGGAGAAGATTCCGTATTTAAAGGTTAATCTTTCCGAGCTGGTCAAGTATAATTTAACCGAGGAGGAGGGATTTGTGCTTTCTCTGGTTAACGGGGAGATGAGTATGGAGGATATCCTCTCGCTTTCCCCCACTCCGCCTTTTAAGACCTTTCATCTTCTCTGGAGATTGACTAAAGAGGGCTTAGTCGGGTTCAAGGAAGGACAATGAGCGATTTAGAGAAGATTCGCAAATTCCCGGATAAAACCCGCACTGCCCTGGCATATCTGGATGAGCCGATTATTATCTGTGATTTAAAGGGGATTTTAATTTATTTAAACCCCCGGGGAGAGGAGATTTTCGGGCTGGAGTATAAGCTCTCTATTGGCAGGCATTTGAAGGAGCTTTTGCCTCTTGCGGTCTCTCAGGAGGTGCTTAGAGGACTGGAGAAAATCAAATTAAGCAGAAAAACCGAACGAATTTTAATCTCTGAAAATGACCGGTTTTATTTCGCACAGCTCAACCCGATCTTACAAAAGGACCAGGTCTGCGGAGCGATTGTCTGTCTTCGCCGGGAGACAGAAGAGGAGCAGATTCAACGGCTTAATCAGGCTTTGTTTCAAAATCTTTTAGATGAGATTTACCGTCCGATTAATCAGCTTACGGTTCTTTTTAGTCGGGAACTTGAAGACCAGGCGGAGTATGAAAGGCTTTATCAGAATTCTCAATCTTTAGTAAAAAAGTCCATCCAAGCTCTGAATGACCTGATAGATGTCTCACCGATTCTGATTGGAGAAATTAAGCTGGCAAAAAATCGTTTCCCTCCCTCTCGGCTTTTAAAATTAGCGGTTCGTTCCTTCCGTGCCCGGGCGGAAAGAAAAAAAGTCCGATTGCTTCGTCTGGATGAGCGGGAGCTGGAAGAAGTGGTGGGAGATGAAGCAAAGCTTAATCGGATATTTGTCATTTTGCTGGATTTGCTTCTGGAACAAATTCCGCCCGGACAGATTATTGGTTTAAGTGCGGAAGTGAGGAAATCTCCGGAACCGATTTTGGTTTATTCTCTTTCTGCCAGTGAACTGGTTAAAACCGAGAATGATTTTCCAGCTTTATTTGGCGAGCTCCCTTCTGATTATCAGGACCTTTCTCCTCAGGAAAAGCTCTTGCAAAAAAATCTTTTAGTTGCCTCCCGCCTGCTCTGGGCAATGAAGGCAGAGCTAAAAATTGTCAGCCAGAAAAAAATTGGCACTACCATTTCTTTCGCCCTTCCCACCACTATTGTGGAAAAAGAAACTGAGGAAGAATAGCCCTTCAGGAAAGAAAACTTTTGATGTATCTCTCCACTTCCTCAGCTGGCTGGTAAATCCCAAAATGCCCTTCGCAAAGAATATCTGCTTTTAAAGATAAAAGCTTTTTCAAGCTCTCCTGATAAAGCTGGGAGTTTGAACCGAGAGCAGGATGAAGCGGTCCGTGAACATCCTGTCCAAAAAGAATCCTTTTTCCAGCCCGGTCAAGATAAACCGCAATAGACCCCGGAGAATGCCCGGGAATATAAAGAAGCACCAGCTTTTCCTTGCCAAAATCTAACTCTAACTGGTCTGTGGAAAAGGTCTGGTCAACCTTTATCGGCTCCGGCTCAATTCCATACCATAGTCCCGCGGTTTTGACCGGGTCCGCACTCTCCAGAATTTCAGCACAGCGCTGATGGGCAATTATAGTCAGGTCTAAAAGCCGTTTAAATTTTCCTGCCCCTCCGCTGTGGTCTATATGACAGTGAGTAAGAACCAGTTTGGTGATTTTTTCCGGGGCAAGCCCAAGGGCTTTAATATTTTGAATGATTTTATCCACTGAATTTCCTGCTCCGGCATCAATTAAAACCAGCTCCTTCGGAAATTCCACTAAATACACGCAGGCATCTTCCGGGGCAGTTAACTCTGGCGAGCCCACCAGATAGATTCCAGAAAAAATCTCCTCTCCCATCATCTGATTAAACTAATCTGAAAGATAATAAAACTCAAATTAGAAAGAAAATGAAAAAGCACCGGGGCGAGCAGAGAATTAGTTTTTTCTCTCAGCCAGCCAAAGACCAGAGCCGGAAAAAACACTAAAAGACGCTCGGGCTGGGCACGAATGGTAAAATGAGCCAGGGCAAAAAGCAAACTGGCGAGAAACCATCCCCAGCCAAGCGGGGCACCTAAAAATTTTTTCGGTCTGCCAAATACCTGATTAAATCTTCCCTGCAAATATCCCCGAAAAAACCACTCCTCGGGAAAGGAAACCAGCAAAAATTGAAATAAAAGCAAATTGCCCAAATGAGCAGGGATGGTTAGCTGAAATTCATAGCTTAAAAACCTCCTCGCTCCATACCAAAGCCCGAAATAAAATCCAGGAAGAACCAGCAAGCTGATCAAGAAAAACCATTTTAAGCTTGCCCAAAAATTTAATCTTGCCAGAGCAAAATCTTCCAGGGATTCTTTTTCCCGGAACATAAAAAAAGCTGGAAGATAAAGCCAGATGCCAGCAAGAATGATATGAAGATATTTTTCCAGCCAGTCGGATTTTAAGCTCACCAGTCCCCGGGTTAAAACCAGGGCAAAAAGAAAAACTAAAATTGCCTCTAAAAGATAGCGGAATCTTGCCCGGAAAGGAGCTTTTTCCGAAGGGAGTTTTCCTTCTTTTTCTAGCTCGGTTTTGAGCTTCTGTTTTAAAGCCTGAATTTGCTTTGCTTCTAAGTTTTTGAAATATTCTTCTTCTTTCTCTCGTTTTTTTAAATGGCGAGGTGGCGGGATTTGGGATTTTTTCTTTTCATCCATCAATCAACTCCAGATGAGCATATTTGGTAATGAGCTTCTTTCTGCCTGCCTGTTTAAATTTTACCACCAGTTTAATTTTTTCTTCGCTCCCTTCAATTCGCTCAATTATTCCTTCGCCAAAAGTGGGATGCCTGACCAAAAGCCCGGGCTTCCAGCATACTTCCAGCTCGCTGTCCCATACCCCGGGATGGTCATCAAACTCAGAGGAAGAGTGCCCAGAAAAGTCCTGCGGAGAAAATTTCTCCTCCCGGGAAAAGCGAGCCTTTGCCTTGATTGACTTTATCTTCAAATGCTCTCCGGGAAGCTCATCTAAAAATCTGCTTGGCTCCGTATAAATCATAGCACCCCGAATTCTGCGGGTGCGAGCCCAGAAAAGATAAAGCCTTTGTTTTGTCCGGGTCAGCCCGACATAAAAAAGCCTTCGCTCCTCTTCCAGCTCATCCTCATCTCCTTCTTCTAATGCCCGGATATGAGGGAAAAGCCCCTCTTCCAGCCCGAGGATGAACACCACAGGAAATTCCAAGCCCTTGGCACTGTGCAGGGTCATCAAACTGACCATTCCTTCTTCTGAAAAGCTGTCTATATCCTGATACAGGGAGCATCGCTCCAGAAATCCCTCTAAACTTGCCTGCTCCTCTGACTGCTCATAATCAGAAACCGCATTAACCAGCTCCTCTAAATTAGAAAGACGGGCAAGTGCCTCTGCGGTCTGCTCCCGCTCCAGCTCCTGCTCATACCCGCTTTTTTCCATTACCAGCTCAACCAGTTCTGATAAAGAAATACCCGGCTGATACGCTTTTTTTATCTCCTCCATCAAATTAAGAAAGCCTTTCAGGGCTCGCCTCTGGCGGTCATTAAACCAGGCTTTAGACTTTATCGCCAGCTTTAAGGTCTGGAACAAACTACCGCCCTTTTCATTCGCCAGCCGGGTTAATTTTTCCACCGTCGCAGAACCTATGCCCCGAGCAGGAGTATTGATAATCCGGAGCAAGCTCACGCTGTCATCAGGATTAACCAGAAGCCTGAGATATGCGAGAATATCTTTGATTTCTTTCCGGTCATAAAACCGAAGTCCACCAAAAATCTGATAGGGAAGACCCTGAGCGCGAAGCTCATCCTCGATCACCCGGCTCTGGCTGTTCACCCGATAAAAAACCGCAAAATCCCGCCATTGATAACCCTGAGAGCTGAGCCGGAGAATCTGCTCCACCACTCGCCGGGCTTCTTCTCGCTCATCCTCACATTCAATCAGTTCCAGCTTTTCCCCTGAGGAATTTTCGGTCCAGAGCTGTTTTCCCATCCGCTTCTGATTATGGCTGATTAAAAAACTGGCAGATTCTATAATCCGTTTGGTGCTCCGATAGTTCTGCTCCAGCTTCACCACCTTTGCTCCGGGAAAATCCCTGGTGAAATTTAAAATGTTTTCAATATTCGCTCCCCGCCAGCGGTAGATGGACTGGTCTTCATCTCCTACCACACAGATATTTTTATATTTTCTGGCAAGTGCCCGCACCAGAAGATACTGAAGATAATTGGTATCCTGATACTCATCAACCATAATGTAGCGAAACCGCTCCTGATAGCGGTCAAGAATCTGAGGATAATTTTGAAAAAGCTGTATGGTAAGCAGGAGCAGGTCAGTAAAATCTAAAGCGTTGCTCAGACGAAGCTGTTGCTGATAGCCCTGATATACCAATGCCAGAGCCTCGCTCACTCCTCCTTCCTGCAGAGCAGATTCATAGTCAAAATCAAGCAGGTCTCTTTTAATTGCTTCTATTCTTGCCCGAAGCCACTTAGGATGAACCATCTTTTCATCAATCCCTTTCTCCTTCATTACCCGCTTGACCAAATTTAAGCTGTCTTCCTCATCATAAATCACAAAATTTCTGGAATAGCCCAGATGATGAATTTCCTGACGGAGAATCTGGGCACAGGTGGAATGAAAAGTAGCAATCCAGATTCTACGGGCAAGCTCTCCCAGATGCTTCTGGATTCTTGCCCGCATCTCCTCTGCAGCCCGGTTAGTAAAGGTCACGCCCAGAATATTTGCGGGATGAACTCCGCAGGAAGAAACTAAATGAATCATCCGATAAATCAAAACCCGGGTCTTGCCTGAACCAGCCCCGGCAATAATCAACACCGGTCCTTCAGTAGCTAAGACCGCTTCCCGCTGAGCCGGATTAAGCTCGGAAAGATAATCTCCCTTGGGCATTTTTAAAGCTTTATATCAGGATAAACCAGAGAGAATTTAGTTCAAGCGAGGAGGAAGAAAAGGAAGTAAAAAGCCAAGTATTTTATATCTTCATTCCTTCTCTTCTTGCGTTAAGAAATAAAGAAAAATTTTAATTCCCTGATTGAATTTTCTCTTTATTCTTTGAGCCAAAGAATTCTTAGAGGGAAAAGCTATTCCACGGTCACGCTTTTTGCCAGATTTCTTGGCTGGTCAACATCGGTGCCGTTTAAGACCGCAATATGATAGGCAAAAAGTTGAAGGGGCGGGGTAAGAACCAGAGGTTCCAGTTCCCCTCTAACCCCGGGAACCAGAATTACCTCCTCAGCTTTTTCTTTTAATTTCTTTTCCTGGTCCGGATTGCCCAGAGCAATTACTCTTCCCTGCCGGGCAGAGACTTCCTCCAGATTAGAGAAGCTCTTGGCAAAAAGCGGATTGCTCGGCACCAGTGCCACTACTGAGGTATTATGGTCAATCAAGGCAATCGGACCATGCTTGAGCTCCCCGGCAGGATAGCCTTCCGCATGAATATAAGAAATCTCTTTGAGCTTGAGCGCCCCCTCCAGGGCAATGGGGAAATTAATCCCCCGGGCAATATAAAAAAATCCCCTGGACTGATAATACTTCCTCGCAGTCTCCTTAATTGCCGGGTCTATTTCCAGAATTTGCTCTACTATTGCGGGAATTTTTAATAAATCCTGAAGAAGCTCTCTTCTTGCCTCAGGCTTCAGCCTCTTTTTGAGCTGAGCCAGATACAAGGCAAAAAGATATAAAATTGCTAGCTGGGTAATAAAAGCCTTGGTGCTGGCAACCCCTATTTCTGGACCTGCCCGGGTGAAAATCACCTGGTCGGATTTTCTCGCCAGTGTGGAGCCAAGCACAT
>CAZKMM010000066.1:0-14907 GCA_964553915.1 uncultured bacterium | reverse complement strand
GTTTGCGATTCGTGAAGGTGGTCGGACCGTAGGCGCTGGAGTCGTGACAGAAATTTTAGAATAAAAAGCGGGGTAGGAAGCGATGGCTAAAGAAGCGAGGGTGGTGATTACTTTGGAATGCACTGAGTGCAAGGAGCGTAATTATACTACTGAAAAGAATAAGAAGAACACTCCAGACCGACTACAATTAAGAAAGTATTGTAAGCATTGCCGAAAGCATACCCTGCACAAGGAAATCCGATGAGAAAAAATAGGCCAGTAGCTCAACGGCTAGAGCACCGGACTCCAAATCCGGCGGTTGGGGGTTCGAATCCCTCCTGGCCTGCCATTTAAGGAGCACAAAATGTTTATGACCAATGAGAAGATTTTAAGCGCCAGTTTATATTTTTTAGGACTGGTGCTCTGGTATATTCTCTGGAGGTTGTTTTCCACTATAATTATTCAGTTAAATTTACCTTTCCATAAGTTTGCTGGTCTTCCATTAACTAACTGGATGGGGATTTTAGCCTTAGGGATAAGTTTGGCGATGGTTCAATTTGCTTTACATAATCAAAAGGTAACCACTTATGGCACGGAAGTTATTGTTGAAATGAAAAAAGTTACCTTTCCCAATCGTCGGGACTTGCAAGGAGCCACATTAGTGGTTATCCTGATGGTTTTAGTGGTTACTTTAGTCATCTGGATTTTTGACAAGATTTTTGATTCCTTAATCAAGCTGATTTTTTAACGAGGCAATGAGCGAAAAACAACTTAAATGGTATGTGGTGCATACTTACTCCGGTTATGAGGAGAAGGCAAAGCGTGCCCTTGAGGAGCGAATTCACCAGGCCGGGGCAGAAGATAAATTCGGAGAGATTTTGATTCCGAGCGAAGAGGTGGTGGAGCTGATTGGCGGGAAAAGAAAGGTTTCTCAGCGGAAGTACTTTCCTGGCTATATTCTGGTTCAGATGGCTTTAGATGAGGACACTTATCAAATAGTTCGGGGGACTCCCAAGGTGACCGGATTTGTTGGAGGCACTCTTGATGCTCCGAGTATTCCGGAGGAAGAAGCAGAGAAGCTGGCGCAGAGAATTAAGGAAGGAATGCAAAAGCCCAAGCCCAAAGAGGCGCTGGAGCGAGGAGATTTGGTTCGGGTGGTGGATGGTCCTTTTGCCAATTTCAGCGGGGTGGTAGATGAAGTTAAGCCAGATAAAGGTAAGGTGCGGGTGCTGGTAAGTATTTTTGGCAGACAAACCCCGGTGGAATTAGATTTTGTTCAGGTAGAAAAAGCCTGAGGGGAAGAAAGATGAAGAAGGTAATTGCAAAAATACGCTTGCAGGTGCCGGCGGGTCAGGCAACCGCATCACCTCCGGTGGGACCGGCTCTAGGGCAGGCAGGGGTGAACATAGCAGAGTTCATTAAAAAATTTAATGCTCTTACCGCTAAGGAGGAGCCAGGGATAATTATTCCGGTGGTGGTCACGGTTTATCAAGACCGCTCTTTTACTTTTATTACTAAAAAGCCCCCTGCCAGTGTTTTGTTGAAAAAGGCCGCGAAGATTGCTAAAGGCTCCAGTGAGCCGGGCAGGGTAATTGTCGGGCAGGTTACCAGAGAACAAATTCGGGAGATTGCGAAAATAAAGCTTCCTGATTTAAATACCAAAGACCTGGAAAAAGCAATGAAAATTATTGAGGGCACTGCCAGGAGTATGGGAATCCAGGTGATTTGAGGAGGAGAGTATGCCGAGGAGAAGTAAGCGGTATCTGGCTCTTAAGGAGAAGCTGGAACGGGTTCGGCTCTATTCCCCTGAGGAGGCGATTAAGCTTCTTTGCGAGCTGGGAAACGCTAAATTTGATGAGACCGCAGAGGCTCATTTCCGGCTCGGGGTTGACCCAAGGCATGCGGACCAGATGGTTCGGGGAGTGGTGATGCTTCCGCACGGTCTGGGCAAGCCGGTTCGGGTGCTGGTCTTTGCGAAGGGAGAAAAGGAAAAAGAGGCAAAAGAAGCCGGGGCTGATTATGTTGGTGCAGAAGATTTAATCAAGAAGATTCAGGAAGGGTGGCTGGATTTTGATAAAGCGGTCGCCACCCCGGATATGATGGGGCAGGTATCCAAACTGGGTAAAATTCTCGGTCCCAGAGGGTTGATGCCCAATCCCAAGGCAGGAACCGTCACTTTTGAGGTGAAACGAGCGGTAGAGGAATTAAAGAAGGGAAAACTGGAATTCCGGGTGGACCGAACTGGAATTGTTCATTGCCCTTTTGGGAAATTAAGTTTTGGTCCGGAAAAGCTTTTAGAGAATTTTTCTGCGGTGGTGGATGCGGTGCTCCGGGCAAAACCTGATACCGCAAAAGGAACTTACATTAAATCAGTTGCGGTATCAAGCACGATGAGTCCCGGAATTAAAATTGACCCATTAAGCCTTCGGGAGCTTCGGGCCGGCTGATAAAACTTAACCAAGAGGATGATTAAAAGGGGGATTATTTAATCTTTTGCAAAGAAAAATTACTTTTAAATCAAGAACTTAGGGGGAGTAAGGATTGAGAAGGCAGGAGAAAATAGAGCAGGTTGAGAGGTTAAAAAAAGAGCTGGCAGGAGTAGCCGGGGTAGTGGCGGTTGACTATCAGGGATTGAAGGTAGAGGAGATTAACGAGGTTCGCGGGCACGTCAAGGAGCGAGGGGGAAATTTCCGGGTAGTGAAGAATCGGCTGGTAAGGATTGCGGCAAAGGATATTGGCCTGGAAGGGATTGAGGAGTTTTTAACTGGTCCCACTGCCCTGAGCTGGCATTCTGAGGATGTAGTGGAGCTTTGCAAGATTTTAGCTGAGATGAGCAAGAAATATGAAGCTCTCAAGCTGAAAGGGGGGCTGGTAGAGGGCAAGAAGATTGACTCGGAATCAGTAAAGGAACTTTCTCGCCTGCCAGGCAGAAAAGAGCTTCTGGCTCAGCTGGCGCAGGATTTAGCGGGTGGTCCCAGAAAGTTATTATGGCTGATGAAGGCACTACCGGAAAAGATGGCAAGACTTTTAGTTGCCTTAAAGGAAAAGAAAGAAAAAGAACCGTAGATAAAAATTTAAAGAAAAGGAGGAAGAAAAGTGGGAGAGAAGGGAGCAATTACAAAGGAGCAGGTTTTTGAATTTTTTGACAATATGACTGTTTTGGAGTTGAGCCAGTTCATCAAAGAGTTTGAGGAGCGTTATGGGGTGAGTGCGGCTGCTCCGGTGGTGGCGGTAGCTGGGGCCCCGGGAGCTGCTCCAGCAGAAGCGGCGGAGGAGAAAACCGAATTTACCGTGATTCTCAAAGAGGTAGGAGAGAAGCGGATTGATGTGATCAAAGAGATTCGCAAGATTACCGGACTCGGACTCAAGGAATCCAAAGAGCTGGTAGAGAAAGCTCCTCAAACGGTAAAAGAAGGGGTAAGTAAAGAAGAGGCAGAAAAAATCAAACAGACCCTGGAATCAGCAGGAGCCAAAGTAGAGATTAAATAAGCTGGGACAAAATCAAGATATGCCCCTGAATAAAAAATTTTCCCAGCCAAGGAGGAGATAATGAAGGACCAGAAATTCGCTGGTCGGCTTCGGAAGGATTTTTCCACCATTCCCCAAATTATTGATATGCCCAACTTAATTGAAGTTCAGAAGCGGAGCTATGCCCAATTTCTTCAAATGGATCTCCCTCCTGAGAAAAGAAAAAATGAGGGATTGCAGGCGGTATTTAACAGTGTTTTTCCGATTCGGGATAGCAGTGAAACTTTAAGTGTGGAATTCGTGGAATACCGGCTTGACTCCCCGAAATACACTGAAAATGAATGCAGAGAAAAATGGATGACTTATGGTGCTCCTTTGCAGGTAAAAATTCGGCTGGTGGTCTGGAATATTGATGAGCAAACCGGGCTTCGTACCCTGCGAGACATCAAGGAGCAAGAGGTATATTTCGGGGAACTGCCCTTAATGACGGAAAAAGGAACTTTTATTGTCAATGGCACGGAGCGGGTGGTGGTGAATCAGATTCACCGTTCGCCCGGGGTGTTTTTTGACAATGACCGGGGTAAGACTCATACCTCGGGTAAGGTTCTCTATTTTGCCCGGATTATTCCCTACCGGGGTTCCTGGATAGATTTTGAATTTGACCACCGAGATATTCTTTTTGTCCGAATAGACCGCAGACGCAAGCTTCCTGCTACGATTTTACTTCGGGCATTAGGCTTTAGCACTGAAGAGCTTTTGAGCTTTTTCTATCAGACCGAACGGATTTATTTTGAAAGCAGTAAAGTTTTCAAATCAGTTAATCCCAAAGTTTTAGAGGGACAGCAAGCGAGCAGAGATATTCGTTATCCCAAGAGCGGAGAAATAATTGTCCAGAAAGGAAGGAAGATTAAAGCCAGCCATCTTCGCAAGATGCAGGAAGCCGGGGTGGAGAGGATTCAAATAGAGGAAAAGGAACTTTATGGAAGGGTGCTGGCGCATGATATCTATGACCCGGAGACCGGGGAGGTGATTTTAGAAGCAAATGAAGAGCTGGATGAGGAAAAGATTGCTTTGCTTAAAAAATATAAGATTAATCAATTTGATTTGATTTTCTTTGATAATATCCGAATCAGCTCCAGTCTCCGGGATACCCTTTTAATGGATAAAGCGACCACTCCAGAAGAAGCACGCCTGGAAATTTTCAAATGGCTCCGTCCGGGGGACCCAGCTACCCAAAAGAATGCGGACCGGCTCTTTGAAAGTCTGTTTTTCAATCCGGACCGTTATGACCTGGGCAAAGTGGGGCGAATGAAAATCAATCAACGGCTGGGGCTGAGCATTCCTGAGGATGTCCATATTCTCACCAAAGAGGATATTATGGCGGTGGTCAAGCACCTGATTGACCTTAAAGACCGTCGGGGAGAGCCGGATGATATTGACCATCTGGGCAACCGCCGGGTTCGGGGCGTGGGAGAACTTTTAGAGAATCAGTTCCGGATTGGACTGGTGAGAATGGCACGGGCGATCAAGGAGCGGATGAGCTTTCAGGAAGTGGAAACAATGATGCCTCATGACCTGATTAATGCCAAGCCGGTAATGGCTGCGGTGCGGGAATTTTTCGGCTCCTCCCAGCTCAGCCAGTTTATGGACCAGACCAACCCGCTCAGCGAGATTACTCATAAGAGAAGGCTGAGTGCTTTGGGACCCAGCGGTCTTACCCGGGAGCGGGCGGGATTTGAAGTGCGAGATGTTCATTTTACTCATTACGGCAGAATTTGTCCGGTGGAGACCCCGGAGGGTCCGAATATCGGTTTGATTTCAAGTCTTACCACTTATGCCCGGGTAAATGAATATGGTTTTGTTGAAAGCCCCTATCGGGTAGTGAAAAATGGCAAGGCAACTAACGAGGTGGTGTATCTTACCGCCTGGGAGGAGGAACAGCATACCATTGCCCAGGCAAATGCTCCGGTAGATAAAGACGGGAAAATAACCGCAGAGCTGGTTAACGCCCGTCGGAAGGGAGAGTTTGTTCTGGTTCCTCCTGAGGAAGTAGACCTGATGGATGTTAGCCCCAACCAGGTGGTGAGTGTTTCCGCCAGTCTGATTCCCTTCTTGGAGCATGATGATGCTAACCGGGCTCTGATGGGTTCCAATATGCAAAGACAGGCGGTGCCTTTGATGGTCACTGAGGCGCCCTTGGTAGGAACCGGGATTGAGAAGGTAGTGGCAAAAGATAGTTATGTATGTGTGGTGGCGAAAAGAAGTGGAAAAGTAGTTAGTGTTGATGCTACCAGAATTGTGATTGAAGCAGATGAGAAAGAAGGGGAAGGAGATAGCGGAGTTGATATCTATAATTTGATTAAATTCCGTCGTTCCAATCAAGATACCTGTATTAATCAGAGACCTATTGTTAAAAAGGGTGACCGGGTGGAAAAAGGGCAGATTATTGCAGATGGTCCGGCAATGGAAGGCGGAGAGCTGGCTCTGGGCAAGAATGTTCTGGTTGCATTCCTACCCTGGGGAGGTTACAATTTTGAGGATTCCATCCTGGTGAGTGAGAGATTAATCAAAAATGATGTTTACACTTCCATCCATATTGAAGAATTTGAATGTATGGCTCGTGATACCAAGCTGGGGAAGGAGGAGATTACTCAGGATATTCCCAATGTTGGCGAGGAAGCCCTGAGGAATCTGGATGAGAACGGGATTATTCGGATTGGCGCTGAGGTAAAACCCGGAGATATTCTGGTCGGGAAGATAACTCCCAAGAGTGTCACCCAGCTTTCTCCAGAGGAAAAATTACTTCGGGCAATCTTTGGAGAAAAAGCTGGTGATGTCAAAGATACCTCGCTTCGGGTTCCTCCCGGAGTGGAGGGAGTGGTAATTGATGCCAAGGTGTATTCCCGCAAGAAACCTTCCAGGGAATCAAAAATAAGAAAGGAGCCGGATCCTGAAGAAGAGCGTCTGCTTCAGGATAAGGAGGATGAAATTAAAATCATCCGCGAGCAGGCGCTTCGCCGGGCAATGAAATTGCTTGAAGGCAAAAAACTGGTGGAGAAGTTTGAGGGACCTAAAAAAACCAAACTCAGTTTGAAAAAAGGCACTGAGATTACTGAGGAAGTGCTCCGACAGGTGCCAGTAGAATTGTGGAGCAAACTTCCGCTTGAGCTGGAGCCAGAAGCGGAGATGGAACTTGCCAGCCTGGTTGATGCTACTCTGGAACAGATTGATATGGTGGAAAAGCTGATCCAGGAAAAAATTGACCGGCTTTACCGGGAAGAAGACCTGCCCCCGGGAGTCTTGAAAATTGTCCGGGTTTATGTGGCGATTAAGCGTCCCTTAAGAGTAGGGGATAAAATGGCAGGTCGGCACGGGAACAAAGGAGTGGTAAGCAGAATTTTACCGGAAGAGGATATGCCCTATTTGCCTGATGGCACTTCGGTTGATATTGTTCTTGACCCGCTGGGGGTGCCGAGCAGAATGAATGTTGGTCAGATTTTGGAAACTCATCTGGGCTGGTCTGCTAAAAGACTGGGAGAAGAAATTGACCGGATGATTAAAGAGAATTTCTCTCCGGAGGCAATTCGGAAGCGGTTAAAGGAAATTTACAATTCTCCCCGGATAAGCAGGTGGTTGAATGAGATGGACGATGAGCAGGTGCTGAATATTGCCCGCCAGCTTGGTCCGGGCATCTGGATGAAGAGCCCGGTTTTTGATGGGGCAAAAGAGGAGCAGATTAAAGACCTGCTTCAGCTAGCTGGTTTTCCCCGCACCGGTCAGACCGTGCTGTTTGATGGTAGAACCGGAGAACCTTTCGACCAGGAAGTCACGGTTGGATATATGTATATAATGAAGCTCCACCATCTGGTGGATGATAAAATTCACGCCCGCTCGATTGGACCATATTCTCTGGTCACCCAACAGCCTCTGGGAGGAAAAGCCCAATTTGGCGGGCAAAGGTTAGGAGAGATGGAGGTTTGGGCAATAGAGGCTTATGGGGCTGCCTTTACTCTTCAGGAATTTCTCACGGTAAAGAGTGATGATATTCAGGGCAGGACCAAAATGTATGAGAATATTGTCAAGGGCAAATATGAGTTTGAAGCCGGACTGCCCGAATCCTTTAATGTTCTGGTTAAGGAGCTTCAGAGCCTGGCGTTAAATGTTGAACTTTTAAGAAAAGAGGAATAACCCCGGACCTCAAAAGGAGGGAGAAGAGGTGAAACATATTGCTTTCGGACTTTTTGAGGAACCGAAAAAGCCGGTTAGCTTTGATGCCATTCGCATTAGCCTGGCAAGCCCAGAGACAATTTTAAAATGGTCGCACGGAGAGGTGAAAAAGCCCGAAACCATTAATTACCGGACCTTCCGACCGGAGCGAGATGGGCTGTTTTGTGCGAAAATTTTTGGTCCGATTAAAGATTATGAATGTCTTTGCGGGAAATATAAACGGATGAAGCATCGGGGAATTACCTGCGAGAGATGCGGGGTGGAAGTTATTTCCAGCCGGGTGAGAAGAACCCGTCTCGGTCATATAGACCTGGCTACTCCCATTGCCCATATCTGGTTTTTCAAGAATCTTCCCTGCTATATTGGGCTTCTGCTGGATATATCCAACCGGGATGTGGAGCGGATTATTTACTATGAAGCTTATGTGGTGGTTGACCCGGGTAATACTGACCTGGAAATAGGGCAGGTAATTAACGAGGATACCTATCGGAAGTATAAAGCGGAGGGTTATAAATTTGATGCGGGAATGGGGGCAGAGACTATTAAGCGGATGCTGGAGAATCTAGACCTGGAAGCTCTTCAGAAGAAGCTTCAGGTAGAGATTAAAGAGACCCGCTCTGAGGCGAAGAGATTAAAATTAGCCAAACGGCTCCGGGTTGTTAATGCCTTTCTCAATTCTGGCAATCGTCCGGAGTGGATGATTTTGGAGCGGATTCCGGTTCTTCCTCCTGACCTTCGTCCGCTGGTTCCTCTGGATGGAGGAAGGTTTGCTACCAGCGACCTTAATGACCTGTATCGCCGGGTAATTAACCGGAACAACCGGCTTCGTCGTTTAATTGAGCTTAATGCTCCGGAGATTATCATTCGCAACGAAAAAAGAATGCTTCAGGAGGCGGTGGATGCCCTGTTTGATAACGGAAGAAGAGGAAGAGCGGTGACTGGTCCCAACCGGCGACCGCTCAAAAGCCTTTCCGATATGCTCCGGGGTAAGCAGGGAAGATTCCGCCAGAATCTTTTAGGAAAACGGGTGGATTATTCCGGCAGAAGCGTGATTGTGGTTGGTCCTGAGCTTCGGCTTCATCAATGCGGACTGCCCAAGATAATGGCGCTGGAGCTGTTTAAGCCTTTTATTTTTAACAAGCTGGAAGAACGAGGTTTGGCTACTTCTATTAAAGCGGCCAAGAAAATGGTGGAAAATGAAGAGCCAGTAGTTTTTGACATCCTGGATGAAGTGATTCGGGAACATCCGGTTCTGCTTAATCGTGCTCCCACTCTTCACCGGTTGGGAATCCAGGGCTTTGAGCCGGTTTTAATTGAAGGAAAAGCCATTCAGCTTCATCCTTTGGTCTGTCAGGCTTTTAATGCGGATTTTGATGGCGACCAGATGGCGGTACATGTTCCCTTAAGTTTGGAAGCACAGGTAGAAAGCCGGGTGCTGATTATGAGCACCAACAATATTCTCTCCCCGGCTCATGGAAAGCCGATCATTGGACCCACTCAGGACATAGTTCTTGGGGTGTATTATCTTACCCGGGTAAATCCTTATGCTAAGGGAGCGGGTAAAGCCTTTGTTAGTCCGGAAGAAGTGTTGATGGTTTATAGTCAAAGAGACCTAGACCTTCATGCTCCCGTTAAAGTTAAATTGAATGGGAAACTAGTTGAGACCACCCCCGGAAGGGTTATTCTCTGGGAGATTTGCCCCAAGGAAATTCCCTTTGAGATGGTCAATCAGGTAATGAAGAGAAAAGAATTAGATGATTTGATTTATTATTGCTATAAGAATTCTGGTTTAAAAGAAACCGTAATTTTAAGCGACCGGCTTCGCACCTTGGGATTTAATTTTGCCACCACCGCAGGAATCAGTATCTGCATTGATGACCTGAAGATTCCGAGTAAGAAGGAAGAAATCTTGCAAAAAACTTATGAGAAAGTATTTGAGATTGAACAGCAGTATCAAAACCAAATTATTACCGCTGGTGAAAGATATAACAAAGTGGTGGACCTGTGGAGCAAAGCTACTGAGGAGCTTACTGAGGAGCTCAATCGGGAGCTGGGCAGGGATACCTATCGGCTCCCTGAGGGAACAGAAGTGGAATTGGAAAGCTTTAATCCCCTTTATATGATGGTTGACTCTGGAGCCCGGGGCTCCACCCAGCAGGTTCGTCAGCTTTGCGGAATGCGAGGATTGATGGCAAAGCCGAGCGGAGAAATTATTGAAACGCCAATTGTCGCCAGCTTCCGGGAGGGACTGAGTGTGCTTCAATATTTTGTTTCCACCCACGGTGCCCGGAAGGGATTGGCTGATACCGCACTTAAAACCGCGAATTCCGGATATCTTACCCGTCGGCTGGTAGATATTGCTCAGGATATGATGATTACAATGGAAGATTGCGGAACTGTGGAAGGGATTGAAATGACTCCGCTTTATGAAGCAGGAAGAGTAATTATTCCTATCTCTGAGCGGATTATGGGCAGGATTGCTCTCCGGGAGATTAGAGACCAGAGGGGGAATATCATTGTCAAAGCCGGGGAGATGATCAGCGAAGAGGCGGCTCAGAAGATAGAGGAGCTGGGCATTGAGCGGGTGATGATTCGCTCGGTGATTACCTGTGAAGCTCCCTGGGGAATTTGTGCCAAGTGTTATGGTCTGGATTTGGCACGGGGTCATCTGGTGCATCTAGGTGAGGCGATTGGAATTATTGCTGCTCAATCCATTGGGGAGCCCGGTACCCAGTTGACAATGAGAACTTTCCATATCGGTGGAGCTGCTGCTGGGCAGATGGAGCAATCCACTCATATTGCTACCACCAGCGGTAAAGTAAAATTCGTGGATTTAAAAACCGTGACCAAAAAAGATGGAACGATGGTGGCAATGAACCGAAATGGTCAGATTCATATTGTTGATGAACAGGGAATGGAACGGCAAAGATTTCCAATTCTTTATGGGGCGGAGATTCGGGTTAAAGACGGTCAGAAGGTAAAGCCTGGAACTTTGATTGCGGAATGGGACCCATATTCCACTCCTTATCTGACCGAGGTTGCTGGTAAGATAAAATTTGGAGACATCATTGAACATGTGACAATGGAAGAGCAGACCGATGAACGGACTGGCTTGAGCACCAAAGTGATTATTCCTTCCAAACGGACTGACCTTCAGCCCAGAATTTCCATCAAAGATGAGCAGGGAAGAACCATTAAAATTCCGGAGACAAACAATTATGCCCGTTATTATCTTCCTATCGGGGCTCATTTAGTGGTGCAGGAAGGTCAGGAAGTGGATGCGGGAGATGTCATTGCCAAGGTTCCCAGAGAAACCGCCAAGACCAAGGATATTACCGGCGGTCTGCCCCGGGTGGTGGAATTGGTGGAAGCTCGCAGACCCAAAGAAGCTGCGGTGGTAAGTGAGATTGATGGAGTAGTGGAGTTTGGTCCGGACCAGAAAGGCAAACGCACCATTATTATTCGTCCCCGGGTGGGAGAGGCAAAGACTTATCTAATCCCCAAAGGAAAAGCTCTGGCAGTGCATAAAGGAGATTATGTCCGGGCTGGAGATAAACTTACCGAAGGCTCTCCCAATCCTTATGATATTCTTCGGATTAAAAAAGAGAAAGAGTTGGGTAAGTTCCTGGTAGACGAAATTCAACTGGTTTATAAGCTTCAGGGAGTAAGAATCAGTGAAAAGCACTTTGAGGTAATTGTCCGACAGATGCTCAAAAGAGTAAAAATTATTGACCCGGGAGATACAGAATTTCTGGTCGGAGATTTAGTGGATAAATTTAAGTTTAAACAGGTAAATGAAGAGGTAATCAAGAAGGGAGGCAAGCCTGCTACTGCGGAGCCGACTCTAATTGGTATCACCAAAGCCGCTTTGATTACGGATAGCTTTATCAGTGCTGCCAGCTTCCAGGAGACCACCCGGGCATTAACTGAAGCAGCAGTCTTTGGCAAAATTGATTACCTGAGAGGACTTAAAGAGAATGTGATTGTCGGAAGATTGATTCCCGCGGGAACTGGAATGGAAAAGTATAAGGATATTGATATTGAAATTGTAGGAGAAGAAGCAGAAGCAGAGCTGAAAGGTTGACAAAAGAGAAAAGGGTTTTAAACTATTAAACTTAAATAATTTAGCGGTAGAAAAGAAAGGGAAAAGGAAATGCCGACCATCAATCAACTGGTAAAGAAAGGAAGGAAAAAGGTAGTTAAGCGGAGCAAGTCTCCTGCCCTGCAGGGGTGTCCTCAAAAGCGGGGGGTATGCGTTCGGGTCACGACAATGACTCCCAAGAAGCCCAATTCTGCTTTGAGAAAGATTGCCCGGGTAAGATTGACCAACGGAATAGAGGTTACCGCTTATATTCCTGGAATCGGTCATAATCTTCAGGAGCACTCGCAGGTGCTGGTGCGGGGAGGCAGGGTTAAGGACCTTCCGGGAGTTAGATATCATATCATTCGGGGAACTTTGGATACCGCTGGAGTTGAAGGCAGGAGGCAGGGAAGAAGTAAATATGGAGCTAAAAAGCCCAAATAAGGGGTAGGAGGAAATGCCGAGAAGAGGAAAGGTTCCGGAAAGAAAATTACCACCGGACCCGGTTTATAAAGACCCGCAGGTGACCAAGTTTATCAATTGCATTATGCGGGAGGGGAAAAAAAGCATTGCGGAGAAAATTTTTTATTCCGCAATGGAGATAATCAAGGAGCGGACCAAGCAGGAGCCTCTGGAGCTGATGAAGAAAGCGCTCAAGAATGTCAGTCCGGTTCTGGAGGTAAAGAGCCGGCGGGTGGGAGGTGCTACTTATCAGGTGCCGGTGGAGGTTCCTCCCAAGCGCCAGGAATCACTGGCAATCCGCTGGCTGATTCAGTTTGCTCGCCAGCGTCCAGAGCACACAATGGCAGAGAGGCTTGCTCTGGAGATAATAGATGCGGCGAATAATCGTGGTGGAGCAATTAAAAAGCGGGATGAAGTTCACCGGATGGCAGAGGCAAACCGGGCTTTTGCTCATTATCGCTGGTAAGAAAATGAGGTAGAGCGGGAAACAGTAATGAGAGCGGTAGCAGAAAAAATAACAATGCCCAGACAGATACCCATAGAAAGAGTTCGCAATATCGGGATTATTTCCCATATTGATGCGGGTAAGACTACCACTACCGAGCGGTTCCTTTATTATACCGGGGTCTCTTACCGGTTGGGCGAGGTTGATGAGGGGACCACGGTTACTGACTGGATGGAGCAGGAACAGGAGCGGGGCATTACCATTACCAGTGCCGCGGTAAGCTGTTTCTGGAAGGACCACCGAATTAATATTATTGATACCCCGGGACATGTAGATTTCACAGTGGAAGTGGAGAGGTCTTTGCGGGTGCTGGACGGGGCGGTAGCAATTTTCTGTGCTTATGGCGGGGTTGAGCCTCAATCCGAGACGGTCTGGAGACAGGCTGATAAATACCGGGTGCCGAGGATTGCCTTTGTTAATAAAATGGACCGGCTGGGGGCAGATTTTAACCGGGTGCTGAAGATGATGGAAGAGCGTTTAAAGGCTCTTGCCCTCCCGATTCAGCTTCCGATGGGTGCGGAAGAAAATTTTGTTGGAGTAATTGACCTGGTTAAAATGAAGGCTTTGTTCTGGGATCAGGAAACCCTGGGAGCCAGGTTTATGGAAGCTCCGATTCCTGAGCCTTATTTAGAGCAAGCGGTTAAAGCTCGGGAAGAAATGCTGGAAAAGCTGGCGGAAAACGATGAACAATTTTTAGAGCTTTATCTGGAAGAAAAAGAGCTGGATGAAGAGATAATTAAAAGCTCCATCCGTCGGGCTACTCTTTCTTTGCGACTTTGTCCGGTTCTGTGCGGTGCTGCTTTTCGGAATAAGGGCATTCAGCCCCTTTTGGATGCGATAGTTGATTATCTTCCCAGTCCCACAGATATTCCTCCGGTGCAGGGCTGGCACCCAAAATCCGGTAAAGAAGAGTTCCGCAAAGCCAGCGATGATGAGCCCTTCTGTGCCCTTGCTTTTAAGATTCAAACCGACCCCTATGTTGGAAGATTAACCTTTCTCAGGATTTATTCTGGTCATATTCATAAAGGGCAGATGGTTTACAATCCTGCCCGTAAGAAACGGGAGAGGGTTGGCAGAATCCTGAAAATGCTTGCCAATAAACGGGAAGATATTGATGAGGCATTTGCCGGAGATATTGTTGCAATGGTGGGATTAAAAGAAACCCGCACCGGCGATACCCTCTGTGCAGAGAATAAACCCATTGTCCTTGAATCCATTGAGTTCCCCGAGCCAGTAATTTCTATTGCTATTGAACCAAAAACCCAGAAAGACCAGGACCGGTTAAAAAATTCTCTTTCCAAGCTAGAAGAAGAAGACCCCACTTTTCAGGTTAAATATAACCAAGATACCGGTCAGACCATTATTTCCGGGATGGGAGAGCTTCATCTGGAGATTATTATAGACCGCTTGCTCCGGGAGTTTAATGTTCAGGCAAAGGTAGGAAAACCTCAGGTAGCTTATAAAGAGACGCTTTTGGCTCCGGTGGAGGCGGAAGGAAGATTTATCAAGCAGACTGGCGGAAGGGGACATTTTGGGGTAGTCAAGATGCGGTTTGAACCGCTGGAGCGAGGAGGCGGTTTTGAGTTTGAAAGCCGGGTGCGGGAAGGCAGGGTTCCCAAGGAATATATCCCGGCAGTGGAGCGGGGGGTAAGAGGAGCAATGGAAGTGGGAGAGCTGGCAGGATTTCCTGTGGTAGATATTCGTGCCATTCTTCTGGATGGACAGTATCACGAGGTGGATTCCAGTGAATTTGCTTTTGAAATTGCTGGCTCCTTGGCAATGAAGCAGGCAATGGAAAAGACTCCAATGGCTTTGCTTGAGCCAGTTATGAATTTAGAAGTGATAGTGCCGGAGCAGTATTTTGGTGAGGTGCTTCGGGATTTAAATTCCCGAAGAGGGGAAATTATTGATACCGAAACTCGCTCCGGAGCCAGGGTGGTCAAGGCAATGGTGCCTCTGGCAGAAATGTTCGGTTATGTTAATGACCTTCGTTCCCTTACTCAGGGGAGAGGTAGCTATAGTATGGAGTTTTCTCACTATCAGCAGGTGCCGGCAGAAATTCAAGACCAGATTTTATTTAAAGTTCGGGGATATTAGAAAAGGAGGTAAGGACTGATGGCGAAGGCGAAATTTGAGCGAAAGAAGCCCCATGTGAATGTAGGGACGATAGGTCATGTTGACCATG
>CAZKMM010000065.1:0-14927 GCA_964553915.1 uncultured bacterium | reverse complement strand
GTTGCCAAGGAGCTGGCAAACACTCTGGCAAGCCTGAGCGGAGCTGGTTTTGCCCGGGCTTTTACTGCCCAGCCCCGGGAAAGAAAAACCCAGCCCAGCCGGGCAACTACGGGCACGGTGCTGAGCGGAGGACTGTTTGAAGGAGAGATTAAAATTACCGCAGATGAGGCTACCAACTCCCTGATTATCATTGCTTCTCCCCGGGATTATGAAACTCTGCTCCGGGTGATTGAAAAGCTGGATATTCCCAGAAGACAGGTTTTTGTGGAAGCGGTATTGCTAGAGGTGACCCTGGACCAGACCCGGCAGGCAGGAACCAGCTTTCATGCCGGCAGTCCCCTGGAAGATGAAGGGATGGTTATGGGAAGCGTGTCTCTGGGCGGGCTTAATTCTCTCACCTTGCTCAGTCTTTTGTCCCAGGGAGTGGAGCTTCCCGGCGGATTAACCATCGCTACTATGGGAAAACCCCTGGAGGTTCCCGGCACCGAGGGGATGCAGGTTCCCAGTGCAGGAATGATTCTTCAAATGATTGCCAGTGATTCCAATATCAATGTCCTTTCCACCCCGACCATTCTCACTACGGACAATGAGGAAGCAGAAATTCAGGTTGGACAGAGAATCCCGGTGCCTACCGGTCAAACCGTCTCCACTGGCGGACTCTCCAGCGTGAGCATCTCCCGGGAAACTGTGGGAATTAAGCTCCAAATTACCCCACAGATTAATGAAAGCGGGACGATTCGCTTAGAGATTTATACTGAAATCTCCAGTGCCGCGCCCAGCCCGATGGGAATCAATCCCAATGTCTTTGGAGTGGCAACCACCTTAAAAACCGCTACCACCACAGTAATTGTGAAAAACGGTCAGACCATTGTTATCGGCGGATTGATGGAGGACCGAAGGAGTCTTTCCAATTCCCGGATTCCTTTTATCGGCGACCTTCCAGTTTTAGGCTGGCTGTTTAAGAACTATCAGCGCACCAAGAACAAGACCAATTTAATTATTCTTCTCACCCCCCATATTGTTCGTTCCGATGAAGATGTTGCCCGGGTGCGGGAGAAATTTCATCGGGATTATGATGCCTTTATTGAAGAGAGCTTGGGTGGAGAATTCAAACGCTGGGACAAATATTTTGAAAGCCAGTATCAGGAGAGTTTTCAGCAAAGTAAAGGAGCGGTAATTGATTTAACCGGCAACCAGCCCAAGGTTTTAAAATCCGAAACTTCCGAGAGTAATTCAAAAGAAGAAATAGAAAAAACTCCGGAAACCAAAAAAGAGAAAAAGAAAAAATGGCGCTGGAAAAAGAAGACCAAGGAGAGTCCCGAGAATGGATAAAGAGAGGAAATATTTTGGAGAGCTTTGCCTGGAGCAGGGGCTGATTAATCAGGAACAATTAGCCCGGGCTTTAGAGCTACAGAAGGAGCGGGGAGGAAGGCTGGGAGAGATTCTGGAGCAGATGAATCTCCTCAGCCCGGCTCAGCGGTATCAGATTTTGAGCCAGCAGTTGGGCTTGCCTTTTAAGGAGAAGATTTCCGAGCAGGAGCTGGAGCCGGAGCTATGCCAGGAAATCCCGATCAGCTTTGTCAAACAATATGAGCTTCTTCCTCTCCGCAGGGAAAATGGCAGGGTGGTGGTGGCAAGTGCGGACCCGCTCAATTTTTATCCGCTGGAGGATTTAGCCCGACTTCTGGAGAGCGAGCTGGAGCTGGTGGTGAGTCCGGCAGAGGAGATTCTGTCTGCTATCAATCGGGTTTATGACCGGCTCGGACGGAGTGCGGAGGGCGTGATTGATGACCTGACCGAGAATGAAGATAATCTTTCCCTTCTGGCTCAGGAAATAGAGGAGCCACAGGATTTGCTGGAGGCGAGTGATGAGGCACCGATTATCCGGTTCGTCAATTCTCTTCTCTATCAGGCAATAAAGGAACGGGCGAGTGATATTCATATTGAACCATTTGAGCGGGATGTGGTGGTTCGCTTTCGGATTGACGGGGTGCTTTATGAGATTCTTCGGGCACCCAAACGGCTTCAAAGCTCTATTATCAGTAGAATTAAAATTATGGGCGGGCTGAATATTGCGGAGAAGCGACTGCCCCAGGATGGAAGAATCCGGATAAAAATCGCGGGCAGAGATATTGATATCCGGCTCAGCACCCTTCCCACTGCTTTTGGCGAGCGGGTGGTGATGAGACTTTTAGACCGAAGCCAGGTATTGCTTCAACTGGAAGATTTAGGCTTTTCTCCAGAAAATCTCAGGATTATGAATGAGCTAATTCAGCACACCCACGGGATTATTCTGGTCACCGGTCCCACCGGTTCAGGAAAAACTACCACTTTGTATGGAGCACTTCAAAAGATAAATACCCCGGATAAAAACATCATTACCATAGAAGACCCAATAGAATACCAGATTCCCGGGATTGGTCAGATTCAGGTGAATCCAAAAATCAGTCTCACTTTTGCCAATGGTCTTCGGAGCATTGTCCGCCAGGACCCGGATGTAATTCTGGTCGGAGAGATTCGGGATGCGGAAACCGCGGAGATTGCCATTCAGGCTTCTCTAACCGGGCATCTGGTTTTTTCCACCTTACATACCAATGATGCTCCCAGTGCCATCACCCGACTGGTTGAAATGGGAATTGAGCCATTTCTGATTTCCAGCTCAGTGCTGGCGATTTTAGCTCAGAGACTGGTGCGGGTGCTCTGCAAGGACTGTCGGGAGCCAGATGAACCAGACCTGGAAATACTCCGGGCTCTGGAAGGAGAGAAATGGCTGGAGCAGGGAAAATTCTATCGGGCGGTAGGCTGTGAAAAATGCCTGAATACCGGATACATTGGCAGAACCGGAATTTTTGAACTGCTTTTGGTTGATGATGAAATTCGCCAGATGATTAACCGAAGGGCAGATTCCAATGAAATCAAACAGGTTGCCCGGAAGAAAGGAATGCTCACTTTAAGAGAGGATGCTCTGCGAAAGGCTTCTCTGGGCATTACCTCGCTGGCAGAGGTAATGCGGGTGACCCAGGAGGATATTGTTTAGGAGCAATGCCGGTTTATCAATACCGAGGTCTGGATGCCCGAAGCAGAAAGGTTAGCGGGCTGATTGATGCGGAGAGCCCCAAGTCCGCAGTGCAGAAATTAAAAAAAATGGAGATTTTCCCGATTGAAATCACCCTGAGTGAGGAGCGAGTTCGGGAGCGGAAATGGAAGATACCCGGTTTTGGGGAGCGGGTAAGTCCAGCGGAGCTGGCAGTTATGACCCGTCAGCTGGCAACAATGGTTGGGGGCGGTCTTCCACTGGTGCAGGCACTTTCCGCTTTAACCGAGCAGATAGCTCACCCGCGCCTGAAAAAAGTAATTGCAGAGGTTCGGGAGCTGGTCAATGAGGGAGCAAGCTTTGCAGATGCCCTCCGCCAGTATCCAAGAATCTTCTCGGAATTTTATGTCAATATGGTAGAGGCAGGGGAGCAAAGCGGAGCGCTGGAAATAGTTCTGGAGAGGCTGGCGGATTTTACTGAGAGCCAGAGCGAGCTTCGCTCTCGCCTGGTTTTTGCTCTTTTATATCCAGCAATGGTTTTAGGAATTGGTCTGGTGGTAATGATTTTTATGTTCACCTATGTGATACCCAAAATCAGCGCCCTGTTTGAAGAGACCCATCAGGCTCTGCCATTAATCACCCGGATAATGTTAAGTTTGAGCTTTTTTTTGAAAAAATATCTCTGGATTTTAATCCTGCTTTTAATTGGAGGATATTTTGGATTTCGGCGCTGGCGAAGAACTCCAAGGGGAAAAGATGCCTGGGATAGATTTATCCTCCGGCTTCCCATCCTTGGCGAGCTGGCTCGTAAGCTGGCAATTGCCCGGTTCTCCCGCACCCTTGCTACTCTGCTTCAGAGCGGGATTCCTCTTTTAAAAAGTCTCGGGATTGTTGAACGGGTGGTAAACAATACCGTGATTGCCCGGGCAATTGCTCAGGCACGGGAGAATATCACAGAAGGAGCGAGCATTGCGGGACCGCTTCGGGCAAGCGGAGTTTTTCCGCCATTTGTAGTTCAGATGATTTCTGCTGGGGAGCAATCCGGGGAGTTAGAGTTTTTGCTGGAAAAAACTGCCCAGGCTTTTGAGCGGGAGCTGGAAAGCGCGGTGGAGGGATTGATGAAAATTCTTGAGCCAGTGATGATTGTCTTTATTGCGGTAATTGTCGGGATTATCATTGTTTCCTTTTTACTCCCGATTCTGGAATTGACCCAGGCTATTGGTTGAGATAGGAGGAGGAAAGATGAAAAGAAAAAGAGAGAAGGAAAAACAAACCGGGTTCACCCTGATTGAAATTATGGTGGTGGTGGTAATTATCGGGATGCTGATGACCCTGGTAGGAGTGAGAATTTTTAACCGTCTGGAAAAAGCCAAGCGAAAAGTGGCAGTAGCTCAAATTCGGAATTTTATGACCGCTCTGGAGAGCTTTCGGCTGGATAATGGATTTTATCCCACCACTGAGCAGGGGCTGGAGGCTCTGGTTAAAAAACCCACCATTCCTCCGATTCCAAAACATTACCCGGAAGGTGGATATTTAACCAGCAAAAAAATCCCGCCGGACCCCTGGGGAAATCCCTATGTTTACTTTTCTCCCGGGTTGAACGGCGAGGACTACACCATAGAATCTTATGGAGCAGATGGAGTGGATGGCGGAGAGGGAGGCGGAGCGGATATAGAGAGCTGGCACCTGGAAGACGAACAATAGCTGGTCAGGATGAAGCCTGAGGGTTCCATCTCTGAAAGAGCCTCGGCTCAGAAGCTTGCCAGCAAAAAACGGGCAGGATTTACTCTTCTGGAGCTACTGGTAGTTTTGACCATTATTGGATTTTTATCTCTTTTGATTGTTCCCCGGCTTGGCTCTCTGGGACTGGCTCAGCTTCGCAGTGAGGCAAGGAGGCTTCGGGCAGTGATTCAGGCAGGGTATGAGCTTTCTGTGGTGGAAAAGCGGGGGTATCGTCTGGCTCTGGATTTAGATGAGCAATGCTACTGGCTGGAGGTTCAGAGCGAGGCGGACTATCAGCCTGCGGAGAACCAGCTTTTTTCTAAACACTGTCTGAGGGAATCATTGAGCATCCGGGAATTTGAGGCTCCGGGGAGGAGGTTAAGCGATTCTGGCAAGGATTATATTTATTTCAGTCCTTTTGGTTATGTGGAGCCCGGCAGGATTTATCTGGCAGATAATTCCGGGAACGGCTTTACCCTTTTTACTGTGCCAGCTACGGGTCAGGTGGAGATTTTAGAAGGGAGATGGGATTTTAAGGACTATGAGGAGCGGGAAAAATAAAACGGGCTTTACCTTATTAGAGGTGCTTTTGGCAAGCGTGCTGTTAGCACTTTTTCTGGTTCCGCTTCTCGGTGGGGTAATCAGTGCTCTGGGCAATATCCAGCGGAGCCGGAATCTTCAAATCGCCCGTCAGCTGGCAATGAACAAACTGGCAGAGCTACGCCTGGAGAAAGTTCCAGAGCTGGAAATAGAACAGGAGGGGGATTTTACTCCGGAATATCCCCAGTTTCACTGGCGGATTCAGTATCAAAAAATACCGGAGCTGGAGCTGTTAGAGGCTCAGATTGCCGGTTTGCGGACAATGGAGATAGTGCTTACCGTGAGCTGGGAAGAAGCTGGTGAGACCAGAGAGCTAACCCTGGTTAGCCTTTTAGCCCAATGAAAGCCAGAGAAGGTTTTACTTTGTTGGAACTGCTGGTGGCTTTAAGCATCACCGCTCTGGTAGTAAGCCTGGTCTTTTTTTCCATTGCCAGCTGGAGCCGGGCGCAGGATAGAGCCCAACAGGTGATGGAAATTCAAAGAGCTCAGGCTTTAATTTTAAACCGGCTCCGCCAAACCATCAGCACCAGCTATGTTCCCTTTGCTCCGGGTAGAGAGCAACTGGCGGTTTTTGAAGGGATGGATTTGACCCGTCCTAAAGAGCCATTTGATGCCCTTAGCTTTGCTTCTCTGGCTCATCGCACCTATCGGGCAGATGCCAAGGAGTCTGAACTGGAGGAAATGACTTTTTTCACCAAGCCGAACCCGGAGCGGGAAGATGGTGAAAGCTGTCGCCGGCTTTATTTAAGAGAGGGAGGAAGCATTGACGAAAATTTTGAAGTGGAAGGAGGAAGAGTTTATCTCCTTTCTGACCAGGTGAGCAAGTTTGAGCTTTTTTATCTGAGCGGGGAGGGAGAATTTGTCCCGGAATGGAGACTGGCAGAGAGAAATTTTCTTCTTCCCTGTGCGGTGGTGGTGAAGCTGGGGCTGGGCTGTGGAGAGGGGGCTCAGGAATGGTGTCTTTTTATTCCGCTGTATCTGACCAATAATTCTGGCTGTGTTTTTGAATCTCAGAGTCTGGAGGAAGCCTGCGGTGAGCTTTTACCCGGGGAATAAATTATCCGAGCAGGGCTCAGCGCTGGTGCTGGTGCTATTGCTTCTGGCATTTTTATCTATTCTGGTGGGAGATTTTTTATATCGGGTGCGAATCAATAGTTATCTTACTTATAATCGGACGGAGCAGATTCGGGCACAGTTTTTAGCCCGGGCTGGAATCAATGCCAGCGAGGGACTGCTTCTTCATTCCTCGCCTTTTAATCGGAACTTTCGGGGCAATTTTCAGAATCAGTTTATCAACTTATTTGAATGTTCCTGTTTTAGCACTCCGGGACTTTTTGGCTTTACCGCTTCAGAAGAAGAGGGGCAGGAAAAGGAGCTGAGTTCGGACTGCGGAGCCTGGAAGCTGGTTTTAGAATGGCCGGTAGAGGAAGATACCCTGCGGGTAGAAATCACGGATGAACGGGCAAGGATTAATCTCAATGCTCTGGTGATGAAACCAATGGGTGAAGAAGGAGCCCAGGAGAATCCGGAATTTCGCCCGATAGTCAGTGAGCTGTTCAAATACCGCATCAAGGAGCTGGGAATAGATTTAAGCGAGGAGGAGATAGAAGGGATTATAGATTTAATAGTGGACTGGCTGGATTATGGTCAGGCAGGCGGGGTATTTGACCATGACCTGAACGAGACTTATCAGGATGGCGACCGGGTCTATTTTAATAAAAATGGTCCTATGGATACTTTAAGCGAACTTCGGATGATTCCCGGCATCACCGAGCAGATTTATTATGCCTTAAAGGATTATTTTACGGTTTATCCTCTGGATGTGGATGGCGGGAATTTTTCTCCCCAGGTTAACCTGGACCTGGCAAATCTGGGCGTGGTTTATGCGGTCTTGCGGGGTTCCAGTTATCAGGGAGGAATCCCGCAATTGAGTGAAGAGGATGCACTGGAATATGCTCGGGAGATTATTTCCAGTGGGGTCGGAGAGAACGGGTTTTTAAAGGAGCGGGAGATTCCAGTCCAGCTGAAAAATCAGCTTTATAAATTTAAGCAGAGGCTGGATGCTGTTGCTTCTTTTCGTTACTATCGGGTGGTCTCCACTGCTTTGACCAGCGGAGGAGTGGTTTACACCATAGAAGCGGTGATGGTTGTGGGTGGAGGTTGGGAAAAGCCCCGCTATCTTTACTGGCGGGAGGGTTGAGCCTGCTTTTTGAGTATCTGGTAGAGAAGAGCTTTGCTCGGCTGATGTTCTGGGGCAAGGCTTAAAGAGCGCTGAGCATAAAGATAAGCCTGAGCCAAATTTCCCATCTGATAAAAACAAACCGCCAGATTATAAGATGCCTGAAAGAGGCGAGGATTGGCTTTTAAGGCTTTAAGGTAATACTTACTTGCCTGATGATATTCCTTCTGGTTCATCAGGCAGTTTCCCAGGTTGAGCAGAGCCTGGAGGTTATAAGGGTGGAGCTTTAAAACCCATTGATAGTAATGTTCTGCTGGTTTTAATTTATTCCGGATAAGCATTAAATTCCCCAGGTTAAGCAGAGGTTCCAGACGCAGGGGCTGGAGGGAGTGGGCAATGATAAAGCAATTGCGAGCTTGAGAATATTTTTTCCGCTTTACATAAGCTCTTCCCAGATTATTCCAGCCGACAAAGGAATAAGGATTTTCCCGGATGGTGGCTTTCCAGAGACTGGGGTCCCAGCCCCAGTCCCGAAGCCGGAAATAATTCTGACAGAGCATCCCCGCACCCAGAACAAAGCCCAGAGTAAAAAAGAGAAAGGATTTCTTTCTTAAAAGAAACAGCCTTCGGGAATAAAAATTATAAAAATAGAGAATCAGTCCCTGAAGAATAACAATAAAAAAGAGCGCATAAGCATATTCCAGTTCTGGTTTTCCGAAGGGAAGAAATCCCCGAAATAGGGGAGAGGATGGTTCCGCCTGACTTTGAATTTTTGCCAGCCAGCGTTGATAGCTCTCTCCAATCTCCGGGGAGGGCAGTCCCCAATATCCATAGCTAAGCCGGGAGACCAGGCACAAAGCAAGAAGATAAGCTCCAGCAATAAGCAGGATATAAATTAAAGGGATGCTCCCCCGAAGCTTTCCAGAGAATCGCTCCCAGAACCGGGAAAGGAGAAAAATTATTCCGCTTACCAGAAAGGCTCCAGCTCCTCCAGCAATTAAACTGGAGAGATTTATTCCCATCCCCAGCGGATTTCCTCCTTCCCAGAGCCGACGCTGATAAACATAAAACTGAAGAGAAAAAACCAAACCCAGGGCAAGAAAATTCCCCAGAAAAAGAACCAGTCGGAGGTTTTTTTCTTGCTTTACAGGGAAGTTTTCTCCAGCCTTTTCCAGAATCAGCCCGAGCAGTAATCCAGCTCCGGGCAGGGAAAGATAAAGGTATCTTTCTGCCAGGAAGAAATTAGCCGGCACCCAGTTCATTACCGGAAGAAGATTGATTAAAAGCCATCCCCAGGCAAATCCGAGCGGATTTTTTCTTTTTACCAGCACCGCCAGAATTACCCAGCAGGCAAGGAATAAGATTAAGCCAGAAAGAGCTCTGGGATTAAGAAAGCTCTTAACCAGTGGGACATAATAGTCCAGCTGAAGATGCGCCGGGAAAAAGCTGAGCTGTAAATAGCGAGGAAAAGTGCTGAGTTGAGTGGCAAGAATTTCCCAGTAGTGATAGCTGGCAAAATCTGCTGGAGCGAATCGGGCAAAGAGCTTGAAGTCAGAAAAAGAAAAGGCAAAGGCAAGGGCAGGGATGAAAAAGAACGGGCTAAGTTCAATTGCCATTCTTTTTTTGCTGGAAAAAGCCGGCTGATTAAAAATCAGGTAGCCCAAGATAACCAGAAAGGGAAGCGAGATTGCCACCTGTTTGGAAAATAATGCCAGAAGATAAAAACCCAGGCTGAGCCCGAGCCAGCGAATTCCTCGCTCCTTTTTCAAAAAGCAGAGATAACTTAAAACCAGAAAAAGCAGGCATAAAAGCTCCTTGCGATGAGCAATCCCAATAATTGCCTCGCTCCCAGCAGGGTGAATAGCAAAGATGACACTGGAAAAAAATGCCAACTGCTGGCGGGAAAAAAGTTTTAAGAACAAAAAATACACTGCCAGAACGCAAAAGCAATGGATGAGCAGATTGGTAAAATGAAACCCCCGGGCATCCAAGCCCCAGAGGTGATAGTCCAGCCAGAAGCTGAGCGCCCGCACTGGTCTGCCGGTTTTTAAAAGGGGAATGATTCCTTCAAAGGAGCGAAGATAAGGATTTTCTACAATCAAAGGAATATCATCAAAATTAAATCTGGCATAAACTGAGCTCCACCAGCTCCAGAGAGTAATAAGAAAAAGAATCAAGACTAAAAGCCAGGAGAAGATTTTTTCTTTTTTGGACCGGGCAGGAGGATTATTTTTCATTTCCTTTAAAAATTAAAAAATCGCATAAATAAAAGGCATAATCGCACTGCTTTCAGTAAGGACAATGATGATGACCAGAAAAAGCAGGATTAGAATAATTGGAGTAATCCACCAGAGCTTTTTCTCCCGCAGGAACTGGAAGAATTCTTTTATAATTCCGAATTTTGCCATTTTTCCTCCCTGATAATTAGATACAGATTTTTTATCTGGTTTTCAACCATTTTAAAAATTGATTTAAGGGCAGGGTGTTGAGAATATCCTTTGCTTCCAGCCAGCCCCGCCGGGCGGTATAAACCCCGTATTCCATCTCAGAAAGAGACCCCAGAATATGAGCATCAGTTCCCAGAGCAAATTTTATCCCCCGCTCTTTCAGGTATTTTGCCAGTTCCCCGCTCGCATCCAGGCGGTGAGGGCTGGCATTGATTTCCACTGCGACTTTTCTTTTCACCAGCACCGGCACCAGCTTTTCCCAGTCCAGTTCTATTGGCTCCCGCTCCCCAATCAACCTGGAGGTGGGATGAGCCAGGATGTGAATTAAGCCAGTATCCAGTGCCTGAATTAACCTTTTGGTCTGCTCCGCTTTGCTCAAATTAAAATTGCTGTGAATCGCACCGATGACCAAATCCGCCTTTTTCAACACCTCTGGCTCCAAATCCAGCGAGCCGTCTTTTAAAATATCCAGCTCCACTCCTTTGAGAATTTTAATCCCCTTAATTGTTTGGTTGAGCTGGTCAATTTCTTTAAATTCCTCTAAAAGCCTTTTCTCATCCAGCCCCCTTGCCTGATGCTGGGATTTGGAATGGTCGGTAATGGCAATGTATTTGTAGCCCAGCTCCTTTGCCCGCTCCGCTACCTCTTCAATCGTATGCCTGCCATCACTCCATCTGGAATGAATATGCAAATCCGCCTTGATATCTTTCAGCTCCACTAATTTCGGAAGCCTTCCCTCCCGGGCAAGCTGAATCTCTCCTCTATCTTCCCGAAGCTCGGGCGGTATCCAGACCAGCCCCAGGCTCTTGTAAACCTCTTCCTCGGTTTTTCCCGCAATCCTTTTTTCTCCTTTAAACACTCCATACTCGCTGATTTTTAAGCCCATCTGCTTGGCAATGGTGCGAATCGCTATATTATGCGCCTTGGAGCCAGTAAAATAACAGAGTCCAGCTCCAAAACTCTCCGGAGAAAAAAACCGCACATCCACCTGAATCCCACTATCCAGAACCACCGAGCTTTTGGTCTCTCCTTTGGCTAAAACCTCCCTTACCCTGGGATAGCTGACAAATTTTTCCATCACCGCCTGAGAATCTTTACCGGTTATCAGAATATCAATATCTCCGATAGTTTCTTTTCTTCTCCGCAGACTTCCGGCGACCTCTATCCGCTCCACCCCTTTTGCGGTTTTTAAATATTCCACCAGCTCGTCTGCCTGCTTTTTGGCAAGGTCCAGCCGATGCCTCTGAGAATATTCCTGAAATTCCTTTAAGCTCTGCTTTAAATCCTCTACCAGCTTTCTGCCGAACCCGGGAAGCTTGATTATCAAATCCGGCTTCTCCTCCAGAGCACTGCGCAGGCTCTCTATATCTTTAATCCCTAATTTCTGGTTCAGGGTCTTAATCCGCCTGGGACCCAAGCCCCGAATCTTTAAAAGCTCAAGCAGTCCCGGCTCAACTTCTTTGCGGAGCTTTTCCAGAGCAGGAAGCGGTTTTCCTTCTAAAAGAGTCCGAATCTTTTCTGCCAGCTCCTTACCAATCCCGGGAAGCTTCTGGAGGTCTTCCACCTGAGAAAGGGGCTTTTCTAAATGCTCTATCAGCTGGACCGCTTTTCTATAAGCCCGGATTTTAAAGGGATTGTCTTGTTTTAATTCCAGAATATCTGCGATTTCTGCAAATACCTGAGCAATCTCCTGATTGCTAATTTCCTTGTTCATCAATTCATATTATAATTTTGCTGATTTTTTTTCTCAATAAGCAATTAAGCTTTTCTGAAAGATTTAAACAAATGTTAATCAAAACCCCAGACCTGGTAATTCTGGCAATTTATTTTTCTTTGATGCTCTTTCTCGGCTTCTGGCTGGGAAGAAGAAAAAAGACCGCAGAGGATTATTTTCTGGCAGGAAGGAAGGCTCCGGGCTGGGCAGTGGGGCTTTCCATTCTGGGCACCTGCATTTCCAGCGTTACTTATGTTGCCTATCCGGGAATGGCTTTTGCCCGTGATTGGCAATATTTAACCCAGGGGTTTGCCCTGGTTTTTCTGGTGGCAGTGGGATTTTTAGCAGTGGTGCCTTTTTACCGAAGATATGTCCGAATGTCAGTTACTGAATATATGGAAGCCCGCTTCAGCCTGGGCTTGAGAATTTATTCCCTTTTAGCCCTCTTGATTTTTGAGCTTACCCGTCTGGCAACCATAATGTATCTGGTCTCTCTGGTCATCTCCACCATTACCGGGATGGAGATTGCCCTGGTAATTCTTCTGGTGGGAGTGGTGACCATAATTTATACGGTTGCCGGAGGAATGGAAGGAGTAATCTGGAGTGATGTAATTCAAACTCTGGTGCTTTTTGCTGGCGGAATTCTGGCGGTAATTTATGCCAGCCTGGAAATCCCGGAAGGATTTTTCGGAATTATTAAAACTGCTTCTGCTCAGGGGAAATTTCATCTTTTTGATTTTAGCTGGGATTTTACCCGAGCCGGTTTCTGGGTGCTGTTTTTAAGTGGGCTGGTGAATTTCTTTTATTTTCTCTGTGCCAACCAGAATCAGGTTCAGCGCTACCAGTGTGCGGTCAGCGACCAACAGGCAAAAAAAGCCACCCTTATTGGAAGCCTGGGCAGTGTGCCCGTCTGGGCACTTTTTATGCTGGTAGGAACCAGCTTATTTGTTTATTTTCATTATCATCCTGACCCACAGGTGCAGGAGTTTATCAATCAGGGAAAGCCAGACAAGGTCTTTCCTTATTTTATTGCCCGGGTGATTCCTACCGGTCTTTCCGGACTGCTTCTGGCAGGACTCTTCTCCGCAGCAATGAGCACCCTTGACTCCTCTATGACCACTTTAAGCACCTTAGCAATTACTGACCTTTATTTCCGCTTCTTCCCGGCAAAAGATGAAAAGAAAAACCTGCTTCTTTCCCGGGCTTTAATGCTTTTCTGGGGGATTTTCGGAATGGGAATTGCCCTGGCAATGATTAAGGTGGGAACTTTTTTGGAGTTTTATTTTCGGCTCTTTTCTATTCTGGGCGGAAGCATTGTTGGGCTGTTTGCTCTCGGGCTGTTTTCCAAAACCGCGCATTCCCGGGGAGCCTGGCTGGGAGTGGCAGTGGGCTTGGTGATTACTTTTTGGGGGAGCCTGAGCTATCCGGGAATCAATTCGGAAAAATTAGCCGGGCTGAAATTTCCCTGGGAGCCAATGATGATTGGAGTAATTGCCACCGGGGGCGTGATAATTCTGGGCTGGCTTTTCAGTGTTATTCTCCCGAGAAGAAAAGGGGAATCTCCTCCAGAAAAAATCCTGCAGGATTTCTGGAAGCAGGGCTTTAAGCTCAGAGGCGAAGAATAAACACCAGGAGTGGCAGAGGTTCCAGATTTTCACCAGCCTGGCAAATTTTTGTTAAAAAATTATCCTTTTCTCTCCTGCAGGTCAATGGTATCCGGAGTAATGCCTTCCTGTTTGAGCAGGCGTTTAATCACTCTCTGGGTTTCGGTTTTGGGTAATTCGGGAAGGATTCGCCAGTATCTGGGGATAGCAAATTTAGCCAGATGGTCTTTAAGAAATTCTTTTAATTCTCTGGGGTCTATGGTTTTGCCTTCCACTGGCACCACGCATGCCATTACTTCATCTTCTGCCAGTTCACTGGGCACAGCAAAAACCGCACATTCCAGAATATCTGGATGCTGTAAAATGGCGTGTTCTACCTCATATTCTGAGATGTTTTCTCCTTTTTTCCTGATGGATTCGGTTTTTCTTCCCACAAAATATAAAAATCCCTTCTCATCCTTATACACCATATCGCCGGTATGAAACCAGCCATCCTTGATTTTTTCTGAAGTGGCTCTTTGGTCTTTAAAATATTCCACTGAGCTCTCTTTTTGCTCGCCAACATAATAAATCAGCTCACCCGGTATGCCGGGAGGAACATCATTCATATTCTGGTCCACCACCCGGTATCTGGAACGACCGATGGGTTTTCCCAGGCTTCCCACCGGTGCCTGCCCAAAATTAAGGGTGATAAATCCTCCGCCATCAACTGCTCCGTATCCTTCCAGGATTTTTACATTAAATCTTTTTTCAAAGCCTTCCCACATATCAGCCGGGCAGGCTGCGGAGAGGACATAACGGGCTTTATGGGTCTTCTCTGAGGGTTTTTGGGGCTGTTTCATCAAAATGGGAATCATTGCCCCGATCGCGTTAAAAACAGTGGCATTATATTTGCTCACCTCATCCCAGAATTTGCTGGCGCTAAATTTCTGGCTTAAAGCTACTCGGGCATCGGCTAAAAGAGCATTGGTCACGGTAAGAAGCAGGGCATTGGCGTGAAATAAGGGCAGGCAGGTATAGTAAATATCGCTGGGGCGAAGCATAGCCCGGGCTAAAACTCCCATTACTTTAATTCCGGTTTTGCCATATCTGGTCACCACTCCTTTTGGAAGTCCGGTGGTTCCAGAGGTATACATCAACAGGCAGGGGTCGCCCGCTCGGGGAGAAACCGGAGGCTTTTCCTGGCTCACTTCGGACCGGTATGCCTGCTCCATAGAGATATACTCCTCGGATAGAGAAAAATCTTCAGGAGCATTTTCCAGGTTAACAATGATTTTAACTGGTTTGGTGATTTTCTCTTTAATTTTTTCCAGATATGGCAAAAGGTCAAAGTCAGTGCAGATGAAATCCGCTTCGGAATGATTGAAAATATAAACCAGCTGGTCTCCTCTTAAAGCGATATTTACTGGCACCGCACACATTCCTAATCTCTGGGCAGCAAAGAAAGCATCCAGCCAGCGAGGGGAGTTTTTCATCATTATGGTAAGGAACTGTCCCGGGCGTGCCCCGAGGGAATAAAGGAAATTTGCAAGCCGATTGACATTCTGGTTCATCTCCTGATAAGAAAAAACCCGGTCTTTAAAATACAGAAAAGCTCGGGTTTTATTCCTTCGGGCTTTTTCTTCCA
>CAZKMM010000064.1:0-14938 GCA_964553915.1 uncultured bacterium | reverse complement strand
GCTTTTGACCCGGAATTTTGCGAAGAAGCAGAAAAAATCCTTGAAGAAAGAGGAATTAAATTATGCACCGGAGAAAAGGTGGTATCAATAGATGGACTTAAAAATGTTGAATGGGTCAAGCTGGAAAGCGGGAGGCTTCTGGAGGCAGATGTTGTGATTATTGGCATCGGTGCGGTGCCCAATGTTGAACTGGCAAAAAAAGCCGGCTTAAGGCTGGGTCCCACGGGTGCTATTGTGGTGGATAGGTTTATGAAGACTTCTGATGAGAACATCTTTGCCTGTGGAGACTGTGCGGAAAAAGTTTCCTTTTTTGGTGGAAGACCCAGCGCTCTTCGGCTTGCTTCTATTGCCAGTGCGGAAGCCAGAATCGCAGGAGCCAATCTCTATGGAAACAAGCGGGAATATATTGGAACCATCGGGGTATTTTCTACTTTTGTTGGTGATACCGCTTTTGCGGTAGCAGGTCTTACTGAAGAAAATGCGAAAAGACAGGGATATGATGTTATCACCGGAACCTTTGAAGCCCCTAACCGCCATCCCGGAGCAATGCCAGGAATGAAACCGATAAAGGTTAAGCTGATATTTGAGCGGAGAACTGGTGCCCTGCTCGGTGGAATCTTTATGGGAGATAAGGCGGTAGGCGAGCTGGTCAATGCCATATGTGCCTGTATTCATTACCGAATGACGATTGATGACATTGCCAGTTTTCAAATGGGTACTCATCCAGCTCTTACCGCCTCACCTGTGGTTTATCCGCTGGTTAATGCGGCAGAAATGGCGCTTTTACAGGCAAAAAAGTAAAATTTCTCAACCATAGGAGGTTTCAAATGGCAAAAATTTTAGTTATTGACGACGATAAAGACTTCCAGGATTCTACCCGTTCCATTCTAGAAGAGAACGGCTTTGAGGTAGCCTCAGCCTACACTCCTGAAGAAGGAATTGAAAAGGTAAAATCTGAAAAGCCAGATTTAATTATTCTAGATGTTCTTATGCCCAGTGAATATGAGGGATTTGAGGTAGCAAGAAAAATTCGGGAAGAGCTCAAATTGATTAAATTACCCATCATCATTCTCAGTGCGGTCCACCAGGTAAAAAAAATTCCTTATCACTTTGCTCCTGATGAGAATTATCTGCCCGTGGATTATTTTATTGATAAACCCGCATCTCCAGAGTTGCTTCTGGGAAAGATTAAGGAACTTTTAAACCTGCAAAAGCCTGAGTCAGAAGAAAGCACATTTTAAAATCATTCGCCCGGTAATTTTTTAAACCGACCTGCCTCGGGGGTGAGGGGGTGTAGTTATTCAAGATTATGCACCCAGCTGTGGGCAGGGTCATCAACGGTTTTCATTATTCTTACCGGACCCGCCAGCACCCAGAGATAGTAAAGCCAGTAGCCCGGGGCACTGACCACCGGATGATAGCCCTCTTTAAAAATAATCAGGTCATTATTCTCCACCACATAAGCAACATCAAGACTGCGGTTATCATTATAAATTCTCTGTAATCCGAATCCCTGCTCAGGATTGAGCTTATAAAAATAAATTTCCTCCAGCCGATATTCCTCAGGGGGATTATGTCGGTCGTGCCGGTGGGGAGGATAACTTGACCACTGTCCGGGAAAATTGAAAGTCTCTCCCACCAGAAGATACCGGCAGGAAACCTGGGAAACCATTATATCAACCACCCTCCTTTGAAAATGGTCTTTTCCCCGCTGGTGAACCACCAGCTCTTCAGGACTAACCAGAATCACCTCTCCCTGTTCCGGACCCGGAGCATAGCAGAGGGCAAGCTCAGAATTCTGCTCCGCGATAATTTTCCAGCTTTTTCCTGCCGGAACATACAACCCCCAGGCAAAATCAAGAAAAACATCCCTTCTCGGTCCCAGAGAATATTTTTTCTCCTCAACTTCAATTTCTACTTTCCCGGAAAGAAGCACTATTCCGAGCTCATCTTTCCCGGTCTCTTCCTGATGTTCTTCACCAGGTTTAATTTGAAGCAGGGCAAATTTAATCAGCTCCAGCTCCCCGTTAACCAGCCAGGTCTTCCCTTTACCAATGGGCTTTTTAATTTTCAGCTCATCTCCCGACATTCAAAAGCCCCCTTTCTCCTAGAAACTCTGCAAACATCCGCACTGATTCCTCCGCAGTAGGCTCAGGAAGAAATTCTCCGCTCAACCAGCCCTGATAGCCAAGTTCTGCCAGGGCTTTAAAAAAATTATCAAAATCAAAATGTCCCTGCCCCGGAGCCCGGCGGTTGGAATCTGCCAGATGAATATGTCCAAGCAAATCCCCGGCGGTTTTTAAAGCTTCTTTAATATCCTGCTCCTCAATATTCATATGAAAACTGTCCGCCAAAATTTTCAGATTATCACTTGCCAATTCCTGAATAAAATTTTTAGCCTGGCTAATCGTATTGATGATGGTGGTTTCATAGCGGTTTAAAGGCTCTAAAACAAGCCCGGGCGAGCCGAGAGACTTCGCCTTTTCGCAGATGATGCCAAGCTCATCTTTTAAAATCTCTAAACTAGATTCTTTTTGGGAAGGCTCGGGCGAGCCCCGAATCAAGCCAATGATTACCTTTGCTTTCAGAACTGCGGAAAGCTCCAGATGAGAAAAAATCCGCTCGCGGGCTTTTTGCCGGCTCTCCTTTTCAGGTGAGGTCAGGCTCAATCCCTCGTCAACATAAGCCTGCCCTGTGCCCAGAGCTGGAACCAAAAGCTGATACCTTTCCAGTAAAGACAAAACCTGTTTTTTATCTATTTCTTCTGGATTCCGAATGGCAAGCTCTGCGCCCTCAAACCCCAGCCTCCTCAAAAGCCCAAAACTCTCCTCCAGTTCCTTTTTTAAAGCCAGGGCAGAGAATCTGGTTGAGCTTAAGCTCACCACTACTGAACATTTCATTTTTTGCCCAGGCTCACCCATTCGGACCAAAACTCATTTATTTTAAATAAAACTTTATCCGGGCTCCTTTTGAAATCTGTTGATGATTGAGCCAGAGCTGGGAAAGCTCTTTTCCATCAACCTCCACTGATTTGATATAAATCTTTTCCGGAGCCCCTTCTGCCTGGATAATTAAATCTCCCTCGGGAAGATGGAGCACTGCCTGCTTAAATAGTGGGCTGGTTAAAATGTATCGGTCAGTGCCGGAAATCGGATAAAAGCCGAGGCTGGAAAAGATATACCAGGCACTCATAGTTCCGCAATCATCGTTTCCGGCAAGACCATTGGGAGCATTTTGGTATTTGTTTTCTAGAATCCACCTGACCCATTTTTGAGTAAGCTCAGGCTTTCCCACCAAAGTAAAAATATATGCGGAGTGAATATCCGGCTCGTTTCCGTGCCAGTAATATCGCTTGGGGAGATAATTATATTTTTCTTTAGCTCCTTTTTTCAAGAATTCTTCCAGCTTACTGATGAGCTGGTTATTACCACCAAAGAGCTCAGCCAGTCCTTCCAGATCGTGCCAGGGAGCAAAGAGCCATTGCCAGGCATCACCTTCGGTGTAATCAGTTTTCCAGAGAATCAGCCAGATGCTGGGATGATAAAAAGTCTTAAACCTGCCATTGGATTTTTTCGGACGGAGGAACTGGTCTTTTGGGTCCCAAAGATTTTGGTAATTTTTAGAGCGCTGGTAAAAATATTCTGCATCTTTTTCCTTTCCCAGTGTCCGGGCAAAATTGGCAATGCAGAAATCATTGTAAGAATGTTCAATGGTGAGAGAGGCAGATTCCCAGTATTTATCTGAGGGAAGGTATCCCAGCTCCATATATTCTTTGAGCCCTTCCCTTCCTTCATAAACTGAACTCTTGGGCATTGGCTGGGTGGCAACTTTTTTAATCAACTCATAGCCGGAAAGATAATCCCAGCCCCGGATTCCCTTGATATAAGTCTCAGCTAAAACACAGTCCGCAAAGGTGCTGGTCATACAATTGGTGTAGCGGTCAGCAGTGGGCCATTTGGGGATATATCCTCCCTGCTTTCCCATCATTACCAGGCTCTGAGCAAAATCCTTTGCTCGCTCCGGGTCAAGCAAAATCCAGAGGGGATGAAAAGTCCGATAGGTATCCCAGAGAGAAAAATCCGAATAATAACGAAATCCCTCTGCCCTGTGAACCTTATGGTCAAAGCCCCAGTAATAACCACCTTCTTCGGTCAGGTCCGTGGGCATCAGAAGGCTATGATAAAAAGCGGTATAAAAGATGGTACGCTGGTTATGGCTTCCGCCTTTGATTTCTATTCGGGAAAGTTCTTTCTCCCAGAGTTTTTCCGCCTGAGATTTTACCCCATCAAAACCCCAGCCCGGAATTTGTCTTTCCAGGTTGATTCTGGCTTGCTCCTCGCTGATTAAAGATATTCCTACCTTGGCTAAAAGCGGGGAAGAAAGCCTGCCAAAATCCAGCCAGGCGCCGACCTTTTCTCCCTGGATTTGAGTGGCGTCTTTTTGAGGGGTGCCTTTTTGAAAGATGCCAAAACCCTTTACCGGCTGGTTAAATCGTGCGTAAAAATAAATTTTGGTTCCCTGCTTATCAAACTCTCCTTTTAGATAGTCGCCAACTGTTAGCCCGGCGATTCCCCGACAGTTTATTTGCCAGCCATAAACTGTGCTGGTTTTTTCATCAACAGTTATCTTTCCTCCGCAGGAATTTCTATCCACCGAGCCCCTGCCCAGGTCAACTACCAAAAGGGCATTTTTATTTTGGGGATAGATGTAGCGGTGGAATCCGGAGTTTCTAGTGGCAGTGAGCTCTGCTTTGATGCCATTGTTCAAAATCACTGAATAATATCCGGGATGAGCGGATTCTTTATCGTGAGAAAATTTTGTCCGATACCAGGATTCGGTGATTCTGCTTGGCACCCTGCCCAGGGTAGGCATAAATCTGATGGTTCCATAATCCGCAATCCCAATTCCGCTCAAATGGTAATGGCTGAAGCCCCGAATCTCATTGTCCGGATAATAATAACCCGCGCAGTGCATAAAACTGATATTGGAACCGTTCCAGCTGGTATCCGGACTCAGGCTCACCATCCCAAAGGGAACCTTAGCCCCGGGATAGGTGCTACCTACTCCAAAGCCGAATCCTCCGGTGCCAATAAAAACATTCACTTCATCTAAAAGCGATTTTGCCTTTAGCTCAGACCAGCCCGAAAAGAAAAACATCGCCAGAAAAAAAAGCACCGCTTTATTTTTCATCTCGCCCCTCCTGATAAATCTTCTTTCCAGCCAGAACAAAAATTATTTTTGAGAATCCTGGTACTCCTGTTTTAAAAATTGGCTTTTCTGTTTCTGGAAATATTTTCTAATATCCTCTGCGGTCTTTCGGATATTTCCCTCCAGGCGGGCTCTGGCTCCACTGCTCACCTCTTTCATCAGCTTAAAATATTTTTTGTTAATTTTCTCCCGAAGCCAGCGCCGAATCAACCTGTGTCCATAGCTTCGGTATAAGAAAGAAATGAAATCAAATCGGAAAAAGAGCCGGAGCACCTCAGAAAAAGAATAAAACTTCATCATTGCCCGTATTGTCTCTTTCTGAAGCTGATAGGGAGAAAACTGCTTAGGACGGAAAACTACATGGTGTCCATCATAAAGACTCCAGTCCTTGGTTAAAAGCCGGTCCTGGCTTTCCATCTCCTGATAAAATCTGGTGCCGGGAATCGGGGTGAGAATCAAAAACTGAACCGTATCAATCTTGTTCTTAATGGCAAATTTAACTGTCTGGTTAATGGTGGCAAGGTCATCGCTATCTGCTCCGAAAACAAACATTCCGTGAATCCGAATCCCGTATTTATGAAAGCGGGAAATAGCAAATTCAATCTCTTCCAAAGTGATTTTCTTTTTATAACTCTTTAAAGTTTCGGGATTGATGGATTCCAGCCCGATGTAAACAAAATAACAGCCACTCTTTTTCATCAGCTCCAGCAGTTCTTCGTCCTTGCTGGCGTCTGCTCGCACCTGAGCGGTCCAGGGGGGAGTAATTTTATTTTCAATCATTAATTTCAAAAGACGCTTACTGTGGGAGGGATTTGCCACAAAATTATCATCATAAAAGAACACCACATCGCCTTTTTTTAGATTAAGCTGAGCCAGGTCTTCCAGCACTTTTTCTGCATTACGAAACCGGTATTTTCTGCCGAATAATTCAGTTACCGCACAGAAACTGCAATCATAGGGACACCCCCGGGAGGTCATTACCGGCTTGACTGGACCAAGCTTTCCGTGCAGGAGGGAGAAATCCGGAAAGGGAATTTCATCCATTTCCGGGCAGAGTTCAGGCTGGGAAGGATTATGAAAAATCCGGTCGCCCACCCGAAAGCTGAGCCCGGGCACTTCTTCCAGCCCGGTTTTTTCTTCAATTGCCCGAAGAAGCAGGAGGATGTTCTTTTCTGCCTCTCCCCGCAGGACAAAATCTCCGTGAGAAAGGGCTTCTTCTGGCAGAAAGCTGGGGTGAGGTCCTCCAAAGATTACGGTTTTACCTGCTTGTTTGAGTTCATCTGCCAGAGCATAAGCCCGGGTGGCGGTGCTGGTAATGCTGGAAATACCCACCAGGTCTGCGGAGAGAAGCTTTTTAAAATCCAGCTTCTCCACTACCTCTGCCATCACTTCAACCTGATATCCCGCTTGTTTTAAAATCGTGCCCAGAATTAAAGTGCCGAGCCGAGGAAGACGGTAGCGGGAAAAAATATGAAAATCCGGAGGCTTGGGTTCAATAAATACAATCTTCATAATTCTGCTCCTAAATTTTATTTATTTTTATAATAGCACCGCTTAAAAATAATGCCATTAGCCTTTTACCCGGACCACCCATCTTTGTTTTAAATCTTCTGGAAGGTGCTCTGCTTTTGGGGGAAGAATTCTTCCCGGAAAAAGAATCTGCCCTTCTTCTGCTTCTCCCAGCCAGTAGCAGGGATATTCCCCGGTCTGATAAAACCGAGCAATTAACGAGGACAAAATCGCATCCAGAGAATGGGGACTGAGCGGAATCAGGGGAATTTTTATAAACCGTTTCAAAATTTGTTCCCTCTGCTTCTTTCCCAGACCAGAGGTTTTTTTCTCCAGTTTTTGCGGACAAGAAAGAAATTTATAAGCATAGCCCGGGAAAACCTCTATTAAATTACCCTTCTGCTGAGAGCTGGCAAGGATATATCCCCGCTTCTGAAGAAATTTATAAAGAGCAAAACCCACCTGCATCCATTCCGGGCAGATAGCTTTCCTGCTCCTGGTCCAGTAATATCCTCCCAGTCCGAGCAGATACTCACAGATTCTTAAATCCTGCCACTTTCCTGGTTTTAAGCCCAGGCGAGCTCTCATCTCAGGGTTCTTTGTATATCCTTTTGCCGGCTGGCTGGGAGAATCTATGGCAATTGCAGAGACTTCAAGACGAGCAAGAAGCTTATCCAAATGGTTAAAAGAGCCAGAAAAAGAAAAAACCTCCAGGTTTCCTTTCCGGTCAATCAGGGCAAGCTGGAGAAAATCTTTATGGAGATCAATTCCGAGCCAGCAGGGAAGTTCCAAATTGGTCTTTATGCTCATCTTTTTTTATCGTATAATCCAGATGAGAAGGAAAATGTCAATTGAGCAGGAAAGAAAATTTTTAGAGCCAGAAATAAAAAGAGTCCTGCAAAAACAAAAAGAGTTTATCAGCGCCAGTTTTCCTTCTGTGAGCTGGAAAGCGGTAGTAAAAAATATCTGTGAGACTTATGACCGAATCATCCAGCTCTGCTTTTCTAGTTTTGGAGCCGGATTTACTGACCAGCTCTGTTTGATTGCTCTGGGCAGTTATGGAAGGCAGGAAGCCTGCCCCCATTCTGACTTAGACCTTTTAATTCTTCATAATGGACTCAGCCGGCATCGGCTGGAGAATTTTTCCTCCCAGCTTCTTTCCCTGCTCTGGGACCAGAAAATCAAGGTGGGACACAGCATCCATACCCCGGAGCAATATTTAAAACTGGCAGAGGTAAATCATACGGTTTTAACCGCCCTGCTTGATGCCAGATATCTGGCAGGAAATAAAAAGCTTTTTCGGAGCCTGATGCAGGATTTTAATCAACTTCTTGAAAAACAGGCAAGAACTTATCTCTCCGCGAAATTAAACGAACTTGAAGAACGAAGAAAAAAATATGCCCAGGTTGTCTGGGTAAATGAATTTCATCTTTTGGAGGGCACAGGCGGACTTCGGGACTGGCACCTCGCCCGCTGGCTGGCAAAAGCTCTGGAAAGAAAAAGTCCTGCCCAGATTCTTAGCTCAGAAAATCTCCTTTCCCGGCAGGAAAAAAGAAAAATTCCCCGGGCATTACAATCGCTTTTTAAGACCAGAATCGCGCTTCATCTTCTCACCAAAGAAAAGACTGACCAGCTTCGATTAGAATATCAAAATGACCTTGTCCGATTCCTGCAGATTAAACCTAACCGGAATTACCTTGACCCAAAGGATGCTCTTTTTTCCTGGCTCTATTCAGGAGCTGAACTTATCCAGCAAATTCTGGAAAGACTAGTTTACTGGCTGGAGAAAAAATATCTTTCTCGCCCCTCTCAACCAATTCCCCAGTTTGCAGGAGTGAAGAAAACCGATTCTCAAATTGAGATTTTTCCTCAAAGCCAGAAAGAATTCTCTTTGAAAAATCTTTCCTCCCTGCTCATTCATTGCTCCCGATTTCAACTTATGCTCAGTCCCCAGGCTCAGGCTTATTTCTCCCGGCTGGAAAGAAAAAAGAAACAAAAGCTGGCAAGGGAGCTGGAGAAAATATTTTATCCTCACAGCTATGCGGGGAAATTACTGGCGGAACTAAAACCTGCCGGATTATTAAAGGAATTTTTTCCCCGGCTGGAGCAGGCTTTTTACTTCGGGCAGAGGGATGGATATCATCGCTTTACCGTTGGCTGGCACTCACTTCGCTGTCTGGAGATTTTAGAAAAATTTCAACAGGAGCCGGAATTTGCCCTTGAGCCGGATATTAACTGGAAAATTCTAAAGCTGGCAGGGCTTTGTCACGATTTAGGCAAAGCTTCTAACCAAGACCATAGTAAAAAAGGAGCCAAGCTTGCCCGCAAGCTGGCAAAAAAAATCAAACTATCTCCAGATGAAGCGAACTTGCTTACCTTTTTGGTCAGGGAGCATCTGCTTTTAAACCACTTTGCCCAGCGTCGCGATTTTTACGAGCCCGAGGCTATTGAATATCTGGTCAAAAAAATCAAAACTCCAGCTCGCCTTAAAATGCTTTACCTTCTTACCATCGCAGATATTAAGGCAGTAAGCGAAACCAGTTGGACCAGCTGGAAGCAGGAGCTTTTGCATAAACTTTATCATCTGCTTCTTTCCGCAATGGAGAAAAAAGAAAGCATTCCCCAGCAGGTGGAGAAGCAGTTGGAAAAAATTCTCAGAGAATTAAAAAAACAGAGCATTTCCCCGAGTAAAATTGAGGAATTGAAAAGACTTCCCACTCGCTATCTTCTGGGGACTCCAGAAGAAAAAATTATTCACCATCTTAAATTACTCGGGGAGCGAAATCCCGGAGAGGTAAAGATTATTCCCAACCTGCTTGAATCCCGACAGGTGGAGGTGGAGATTATCTGCGATGACCGCCCCGGTCTTTTCGCTCAAATCTGTGGGGCTATTACTGCTTTTAATTACAATATTCTTTCTGCAGAAATCAATACTTTTGAAGATAATACCGCGCTAGACATTTTTATTCTGGACGACCTTATTGCTCAAACAGGACCGGATTGGAGCCAGGAAGCAAAAGCCCGTTTAGAAAAACTCTCTGAAAATTTAACTTCCCTTCTTAAAGGAGAAATTACCGCTCAGGAACTTTTGAAGAAAAAAAGAGGAATCTTCCGACCCCGTCCCCGGCAGAAGATTATACCTAAAGTGGGGGTGGATGAGCATTATTCTGACCATTATGTTATTCTTGAGGTTCAAAGTCCAGACCGCTTGGGCTTGCTTTACGAGATTAACCAGATTATTTTTCAGCAGGGGCTGGATATTCATTTTGCCAAAATCAGCACCCGGGCAGAAAAGGTCTTTGATATCTTTTACCTCAGAGACCCGAAAACTAAAGCCAAGCCCAGCCCAGAAAAAATTGCCCAGCTAGTTCGTGCCCTTCGCTCCCAACTGGAAAACCTGGCTCAGCAAAATTGACATTCTAAACCTAACACCTTAATATTATTAAAAGAAAAAATTTATTCGGGGCTAAGATTAAGAAATGAATTTCCGTCTGGAGGAGAAAAAGGAGCGGGTATTTAAATTTTTAGTAGAGGAATACATTCGCTCCGCTCACCCTATTGGCTCCAAATACTTGGCTAAAAAATACCGACTGGGCTTAAGCCCGGCAACTATCAGAAACTATTTTGCCTATCTGGAAAAATATGGTTTGATTATCCAGCCTCATACCTCGGCGGGAAGGATTCCAACAGATTTGGGCTTTAGATATTATGTTAATTACCTGATTCAGCCCCAGTCCTATGTCAAAAAATGGCAGAAAAAGCTTTGGGAGATTATCCGGGAAAATTCTTTTTCTCTGGAAGATTTAATTGAGCAGGCTCCTAAAATTTTAAGTCAGCTCTCTCATCAAATTGGAATTTTGCTTCGCCCAGGGTTGGGGGAGCAGGTTCTTAAAGATTTATATTTCCTCCGACTGGATTCTGAGCGAATTTTGGCTATCTTTATTTTTGAAGATGGAGGAATTGAACATAAAATTGTTAAAAATTGCTATAAACTGAATGCTTCCGATCTATATCGGCTAAATAATTATTTAAGCCAGATAATCCGGGGGAAAACCCTGGTTTCGCTTCGGACTTATCTTCTGGAACAAATTCAAGACCGAAGTCGGAGCGTTAATTATGAAATGGTAAAAATCTGGAAGCTGAGCGAGGAATTGCTCCCGAGCGATTATGCGGACTTACAGGTTTCAGGAGAAAGCTATTTGACCAATAAACCCGAGTTTGCTCAGGTAAAGCATCTGGAAGAGGTGCTTCAGCTTCTGGAAGACCAGAGGCTTTTAATCCAGCTTTTAGATGAGGCAATGAAGAACCCGGGAGTAAGGGTGATGATAGGAAAGGAACATCCCTATCCCCAGCTTTATAATCTTTCAATCATAACTGCCAATTATTTTAACAAAGAGGGCAAGGCACTGGGGAGTATTGGAATCCTCGGTCCCAAGCGAATGGATTATGAGAATTTAATTTCTCTGGTCAGCTTCTTTTCTCAGACCATCAATGAGTATATCTGGAGGCACTGATGGTAGAAGATGAAAAAAAGCCCGGACCCGAAGAATTAGAAGAAAAGCCGGAAAAGGAGCTGGAAGCAGAAGAATCTGCTCCGGAAGAAAAAGAAGAAAAAGCAGAGGAAAAAACCGGGGTGAAAGAAGCAAAAGCCGAGCCGAAAGCAGAGGAAAAAGAGCAGGAAGAAGAAAAAAGCATTGAGCCCAGTCCGGAGCTTCAGCAGGCTTTAGAAGAAGCGGTAAAGGTTTTTGAAAAAAAGGAAAAAGCTAAAAAAGAAGAAGCTCCCCCTCCCCCCAGTGAGGAGGTGATTAAGCTCCGGATGGAGATTATAGATTTAAAGCATCGGATTCGGGAGCTGGAAACGGAGCTGGAGCAAAAAATTAAAGAAATCAAACAGAATTATGAACAGGCAATGCTAATTAAAAAACAATTTGATGATTATAAAGTCCGGGTAATGAAGGAGCGGGCGGATTGGTTCAACTACGGGCACGAGCCGATTATCAAAGAACTCCTCGGAGTGATGGATAATCTGGAGCGTGCCATTGCCCATGCCAATCGTCCGGAAGATTTTGAATCCCTGAAACAAGGGGTAGAGCTGACTTATAAGCAATTTCTTCAGGTGCTGGAGAAGTTTGGGGTCAAGCAAATTAAAGCTTTAGGAGAACCTTTTGACCCCAACTATCATGAGGCAATGGCAACCAAAGAGAGCAAAGACCACCCACCGGGCACGGTAATTGAGGAGCATATTAAGGGATATATGCTTAAAGACCGTCTGCTTCGTCCCTCAATGGTGACCACCAGTGTTTTACCTCCGGGGGAGAAAAAAACCCGGGAAGCAGAGGAGCAAAAAGAATCTATGGAACAGGAACCAGAAAATCAGGAACAAGAGCCTAAGGCTGAATCAAAAAGTCTAGAGGGGGAGGAGGAATAATGCCCAAAGTCATCGGAATTGACCTCGGCACCACCAACAGCTGTGTGGCGGTCGTAGAAGGAGGGGAGCCGGTGGTCATTCCCAATCAGGAAGGAAGCCGGACCACTCCTTCTATGGTTGCAATTACCGAGGCAGGGGAAAGATTGGTCGGACAAATTGCTAAGAGACAGGCAATCACCAATCCCGAGCACACCATCTTTGCGGTCAAAAGATTGATCGGAAGAAAATATGATTCTGAAGAAGTTAAAAAAGCAATACAGATTCTTCCCTATAAAATTGTTCCAGCAAAAAACGGTGATGCCTGGGTAGAGGTGCGGGGAAAGCAGATGAGCCCAAGTGAGGTCAGCGCCCTGATTCTCCGGAAAATGAAAGAGATAGCAGAGGAATATCTTGGCGAGGAAGTGCACGAGGCGGTAATCACGGTTCCTGCCTATTTTAACGATGCTCAGCGTCAGGCGACTAAAGATGCGGGAAAAATTGCTGGTTTGGAGGTGCTGAGAATCATCAATGAGCCTACCGCCGCCGCTCTCGCTTATGGTCTGGATAAAGAAGGGGGAGAAAAAATCGCGGTCTTTGACCTGGGGGGCGGAACCTTTGATATCTCCATCCTGGAGCTGGGGGATGGAGTCTTTGAAGTGCTCAGCACCAGTGGGGATACTTATCTGGGCGGAGAAGATTTTGATAATCGGCTCCTAAATTATCTGGTGGATAAGTTCTTAGAAGAAGAAGGTATTGACCTTTCCAAAGATAAAATGGCTCTTCAGAGATTAAAAGAAGCCGCGGAGCGAGCCAAATGTGAGCTCAGCTCTGCAATGGAAACCGACATCAATCTTCCTTTTATCACCGCTGATGAAAAAGGTCCCAGACACTTGAATATCCATATTACCCGGGGTCAATTTGAAGCTCTGGTGGAAGATTTAATTGAAAAGCTGGAGCCTTCCTGCCAGCGGGCAATGGAAGATGCCGGGCTTAAGCCTGATGATATTGATAAAGTTATCCTGGTCGGCGGTATGACCCGAATGCCCAAGGTCCAGGAAAAAGTTGCAGAAATTTTTAGCAAAGAACCCCATAAAGGGGTCAATCCTGATGAGGTGGTGGCTATCGGCGCGGCCATTCAAGCCGCAATTATTAAGGGAGAGGTTAAAGAGGTTCTGCTTTTAGATGTCACTCCCCTTAGCCTGGGAGTTGAGGTTAAAGGCGGGCTGATGCACAAAATCATCCCGAGAAATACCACTATCCCCTGCAAGCGTTCAGAAATCTTTACCACCGCGGTGGATAATCAGCCCACGGTCACGGTCCATGTGCTTCAGGGAGAGCGGGAGCTGGCAAAGGAAAACAAGAGCCTGGGAAGATTTGAGCTGGTGGGAATTCCTCCTGCCCCCAGAGGGGTGCCTCAAATTGAGGTAAGCTTTGAAATTGATACTAATGGGATTGTCCATGTCTCTGCCCGGGACCTGGGCACCGGAAAAGAGCAGTCAATCAGGATTCATGCGGCGAGTGGTTTGACTGATGATGAGATAGAGCGTCTCATTAAAGAGGCAGAGGAGCACGCAGAAGAAGACCGGAAAATCAAGGAAATGGTGGAGATGAAAAATAATCTGGAAGGATTGATTTATTCCACCCGTGCTTCCCTGGAAGAATTTGGCGACCGGCTGGATGAAGAAGATAAATCCGCAATTGAGCAAAGACTGGAAAAAGCAGAACAAGCTCTAAAAAGCGATGATTATGACCAGGTGAAAGAAGCAAGCGAACAGTTGAGCGAAGCCGCTCACAAGCTGGCAGAGGCGCTCTATTCTCAAGCCAGCCAAGAGGAGGAAAGCTGATTTTCCCAGCTGAGCCAAAATGCCAAGTAAGGATTACTATCAGATTCTTGGTGTAAGCAGGAACGCTACCCAGGAAGAAATCAAAAAAGCCTACCGGGAACTTGCCCTTAAATATCATCCGGACCGGAACCCGGGAGACAAACAAGCAGAGGAGCGGTTTAAGGAGATTAATGAGGCTTATCAGGTGCTCAGCGACCCGGAGAAAAGAGCCCACTATGACCGGTTTGGCGACCGGGCTCCTTTCCGGGTGGATTTTGAAGATTTTGGCTTCCCCACCATAGAAGACCTCTTCTCCGGACTCTTTGATGAATTCTTCGGAACCAGAAGAAGAAAAAGAAGACCCTCACGAAGAAGAGGCGCAGATATCCGTTTTGACCTCCAGATTACCCTGGAAGAAGCCTATACCGGCACTGAAAAAACCATCTCTTTAGAACGACACCAGCCCTGCTCTAAGTGCGCAGGAACCGGGCTCAAGCCCGGCACCCAGCCAATGACCTGCCCGGAATGCAGGGGCACCGGAACCATCAGATACCAGCAGGGATTCTTCTCCATCTCCCGAACCTGCCCGAGATGCGCAGGAACCGGAAGAATTATTACCAATCCCTGTCCTGCCTGCCGGGGCTCCGGGCTGGAGCTGGTAAAAAAAGAGCTGAAGGTAAAAATCCCTCCCGGGGTGGAAACTGGTTCAGTGCTCCGTCTCCGGGGAGAAGGAGAGCCGGGAGAATTTGGCGGTCCTCCGGGAGATGTCAATGTCATCATTTATGTTGAGGAGCATCCGATTTTCCAGAGGCAGGGAACCGAGCTGGTCTGTGAAGTGCCGATTTCCTTTACCAAAGCAGTGCTGGGCGGAGAAATAGAAGTCCCTACCCTGAACGGAATAGAACGGCTGAAAATCCCTCCTGGAACCCAGACCGGTAAGGTCTTTCGGCTCAAAGGAAAAGGTATGCCCAGCCTGGACGGATACCGGGGA
>CAZKMM010000063.1:0-14958 GCA_964553915.1 uncultured bacterium | reverse complement strand
AAAAGCGGTGGATAAATTCAACAGACTCTCAGAATGTCCCAGCAGAAGAAAGCCCCCACCACGAAGCAGTTGAAAAAATCTCTCCACCAGAGCCCGCTTTGCCTCCAGACTGAAATAAATCAAAACATTCCGACAGAAAATAATATCCAGCTCCTTTAAATACTCCGGATACTTGAAGCTCAAAAGATTAAAGCAATCAAACTTTACCATCTTTTTTATCTCCTCCCGAAGCTGAAATTTATCTCCTTGAGGAATAAAATATTTCTCCAGATAATAAGGATTGATTACCCGGAAGGAGCTGGCAGAATAAACCCCCTGTTTTGCCTTCTCAATCACTTTTTTACTCATATCGGTGCCATAAATTTCTACCCTGATGCCTTCTAAATCGTCTCGTTCCTTCAAAAGCATAGCAATGGTATAAGGCTCCTCTCCACTGGCACAACCCGCACTCCAGATTTTAATCTGATGATTATTTCTTTGAGCATATTCAATCAACTCGGGCATAATCTCATCCTGAAATGCCCGGAGCTGAAACTCCTCCCGGAAAAAATAGGTCTCATTGGTGGCAAGAAGATTGGCAAGGATATTTAACTCTCCTCCTCCAGATATGGTGTCTTCCAGCCTTTGTAAATAATCTGATACCCTTTTGAGACCCAACTGCCTGATTCTTGACTTAACCCTCCGCTCCACCAGATATTTCATCTCATCATCAAAATACAATCCATAGCTGGCACTAAGCCGGGTGCGAATCTGGTTAAATTCTTCATCAGTAAGGGATTGACTCTGAAGGGATTCAATGCTTAGCGCCTCTTCTTCCCGCAAAAGCCGTTTTACCGCCTGACGAACCTCCTCGGGCTGACGGAGCAAAGTCCGACGAAACTGATCCGGATATCGCTCCCTCAATCTCTCCAGATATTCTCCCAGCTCCCCAGAAAGTGAATCATCCAGACTTGCCTGGAAAAGATATTCCCAGGCTTGGGGACTTACCATCAAAGACAAAAGCAAAAGAACCGCCTTGCGGGTGGAATGATGATTTCCTTCCAGAAACTCTTTCATCTGCTCCAGAGCCTGATTGTTAAGAATCCGCTCCAGCCCCCGCTCTATCCTTTCCCGAAGAAAGTCCTCCTGATCGCTCTCATAGATTTTTGCCAGAGAACGAATTGCAGATTGCCGAACACTTTTTGCTGAATCGCAAATCCCGCTCAAAAGATAGTCTACTCCCTGAGGGGAAGGCACCTGCCCCAAAACCTCAAAAACCGCCCGGCGAAATAACCGCTCCTTTACCAGTTTATCAACCAGTTCTTGAGGGAGAGCTACCCCGAGCTTACCCAGAATATGTAAGGCGCTGAAGCGGAGGGTTAAATCCTGGCTCTTTTCCACCAGCTCCAGAAGTTTCTTTACCGCCTGCTCCCCATTTATTTTCCCCAGCGCCTCCACCGCAGATAAACGAACATTTTCATCCTCATCCTCTATTGCTTTCAAAAGCAAATCCAGGGCTTTAGGCTCAGCAATATCACCCAGTATGTCAATGACAAATTTTCTAACATCCGCATCCCGGGTGTTATAAGCCTGAATTAAATCCTCTACCGCATCAGAACCAATCTGAATTAAAGCCTCAATGGCACTGGTTCTCCGACCCGCATTTTCTGAATCATAAAGACAGTTAATTAAAAGCGAGATGGCATTTTTTCGGTCTGGATATTTGCTGATTACTTCACTGGCAGTCTTTCTTACCCGCCAGCTGGAATCACCCAGTGCCTCATTGAGCAAATTTAATACTTCGCCACCTCGCTGAAGGATTAACCGCTCTATCGCCTGTTTTCTGACCTCTTCCTCTGGGTGCCGAAGCTGGTCGGCTATTTTATGTATTTCTGCCATAGGACAAGCTTTTTGACTTATTCCAGCCCGAGCTCCTTCTTCTTACGAGCAATTAAATCTTCTAGAGCCAGACGAAAATAATCAGTGCTGGCAAGCACCTCCGGAGCAACTTTGGACTCATAATGTTTTCTTCCATCCTCAATATCTTTTGCTAACAGCTCCCAGAAGGTCCCCTCTCTAACCCCCTTCTCTACCAGGTCTGGATTGTAAAGAGCGATATCCGCGGCGATGGTTCGGGCAAGCCGGGCTGCTTTCTGATGCGCCGGGTCATCTGGAACCATTGACTTCCAGTCCGCAGGTTTGGCTTCTGGCTTGACTTCCGGTCTGGGAGGAGCAACTTCTGGTGCTGGTGGAGGGGGCGGAGCACTTATCGGTTCTGGTGGAGGTGCAACTGGCTCGGGTTGGGTCTCGCTTACCGGTGGAGGCGGAGCCTGAGGAGGTGGAGCTGGCTCCGGAGCCGGTGGCTGGACCGGTTCCGGAGGAGCAGGAGCAGATACCGGCTCAGGAGCAGGAACTTCTGCTGGCGCTGGCACCTTTTCTTCCTCTGCAAACCCGAGCAGTTTTTCTACCTTCTTCAGCACCTCTTTTCCGTTGTGGTATTTATCTACATATTCATCTGCTCCGTAAAGATTGGAGGGAGCCCGGCGGAACCGGTCTTTTTCATAGACTGAGCCGATCAGCACCAGTTTTACCTGGTCTTTTAATTCCGGGTCCGCTTTCACCTTTTCACACACCTCAAACCCAAAAAGTCCGGGAAGCATTACCTCAACAATCGCTACCCTGGGCTTATACTCCCTGATAAAATTTAAAGCCTGAATCCCATCCCGGGCATACCAGACTTTGTATCCCGCAGAAATCAAGGTATCGCCAATCTTATTAAGAAAAGTCTCATCCGCATCTGCTAAAAGCAGTTCCGCCTTTGGCTCGGTTTTCGGGAGAAAAGGACCGCTAATTCCTTCCACTCTCTCCTTGGGCGCCTCCATTCGGGGAATTTCCCGCTCCGCAGTGGGGGGTGGAGGAGCTGGTGCCTGAGCCTGAGGAGGTGGAGACGGAGGAACCGGTGGCTGGGCGGGCGGAGAAGGTGGAGGAGGCGCTGGAGCTGAGGGTGCCACTTGAGGTGGAGGGGTTGGCTTTTTGGTTACCCGAAAAATTACTTTACATTTGGCACAGCGGAGCTTGATTCCCTGTGGTCCAATCTTACTTTCATCCACTCGATACTTGGTTTTGCATTTCGGACAGGCAACGATCATTCTTCAACTCCTTTCTTGGCATTTGATTTAAGCTCTGCCAGAGAGATTTTTTCCTCACTGGTCAATAGCTCATCCAGATTTAAAATCAAAAGAATATCATCCCCGTGCTGGCAGGCGCCCTTTAAAAACTGAGCAGGAATCCCGCTTAGCCGGGGTGGGGGCTGAATCTGCTGACGGGTAACAGTAATCACATCTGTAACATCATCCACCACAATTCCCACCACCTGCTTATCCACGCTGACAATGATGACCCGGGGCTCCTGCTCCGGATTTATCTCCACTTCAAATCTCTTGCGCAAATCTATAATCGGCACCACCGCTCCCCGAAGATTTATCACTCCCTCCACAAAATCCGGCGACTGAGGAAGAGGGCGAATCTTGGTCGGACGAATAATCTGATGAATCTTCATTATATCTATGGCATAACTCTGACCTGCCAGAAAAAAGCAGGCAAGTTTAACCTCTCCGCTCTTCTCTCCCTGCAATTTTCTATTCCTCCCCTTCTTTCCTGCCCAAAATCACTTGCCTTAAATTTAAAACAATTAACATCCTGCCTCTAAAACGAGCAATTCCCTCAATGAACTCTCCTTCCACCCCGCTGAAAATTGCCGGGGTAGGCTCCAGACCGCTGGCTGGAACCCGGGCTACTTCCAAAACCTGGTCCACCAGAAGTCCGGCTACCGCCTTTTCATTTAGTTTAATGATGATAATTCGGCTTTTCCTTCCTACCTCACTCTTTCCCAGCCCCAGCCTCTGTTTTAAATCAAAAATGGGAATGATGGTTCCCCGAAGCGAGATTATCCCGAGAATATGTTCCGGAGCCCGGGGAACATAGGTCATTGGTCGGGGCTTGATTATCTGCTGAATCCGAACCAAGGGCACCGCATAAATCTCCTCTCCAAGCTGAAAGCTCAAAAGCTCTAAAAGCTCTCCTGCTTCCTCCTCCGCATAACCATACTGAACCAGGTCCTCAACAATTAAGTCAAAAAAATCTTTCTCTGCACCTGTCTCCGCTCCTTCAAATGAGACCTCTGGCTCGGCTGGTTGAACGACAGGCTCCGCGGTCTCTTTCTTTTTCTCCTCCGGAGCAGGTTTAAAAACAATCTCCTCTTTTACTTGCTCTGGAATGGACTCTTTTTTCTCTGCCTGCGCTTGAGGAGGAGAAGGTTTTTCTGGCTCCAGAATTACCTCCTCTGCGGGAGCCTCAACCTCAGGAAGGTCTTCACCAAAACTCAGATCAGTAAAAATGTCTTCTTCCTTGGGCTGGGGAGTAGACGCTGGTTTTTCTGGCTTTTTCTCCTCAACCGGCTCTGGTTCAACCGCGGGTTCTTTTTTCTTTGCTGGCTTCTTTTCTTTTTTTTGAGAAGCCCGGGGTTTTGCCTTGGATTTCTTCTTCGCTTTCTTTTCTGTCTCTTTCTTTCCCTTCCCGGACTTCCTCGCGGAAGTTTTAGGTTTTTTCTCCCCCTTTTTTTCTTCAGTTTCTTCCAGCTTTTTCTTCAGTTCTTTTGCTTTTTTTCTTGCTTCTAAAAGGTCCATTGATTATCCCGCCTGAGAGATTTTCTTTTTAGGTTTCTTTACCACTGGCTCCAAGCCCAAATCTAAAACCACATCCTCAATAATCTCCCGGTCAATCAGTTTTGCTTCCCGGGCAAACCCTTCAATCAGAGCGTTGGCGCAGATATTATTTATCTTTCTGGGAATTCCTCCGGAATAAATCCAGACCAGCTCTAGCGCAGTATCGCTGAACAGAGGTTTTTTTCTCCCGGCTTTTTCCAGCCGAAACTTAATATATTCCTCCACCTCTTTTTCTTCCAGAGGCTGAAGGTGATAGCGAAGCCCAATTCTCTGGCGTAGTGGCTCATAAACTGAATGGGAGAGCCGGCGATAGATTTCCGGCTGAGCAATTAAAATCACACTGAGTAAATTCTCTTCATCTAACTGGAAATTGGTAAGAAGCCGAACCTCCTCAAAGCTCTCCCGGGAAGGAATCAGATGAGCTTCATCAATAATCAGAACCGGGCAGATACCCTTCTGGTAATATTTAAAAACCAGGTCAAAAATCTGCTCAATTAAATCGCTTTTAAAATATCTGGGCTCGCTCGCTCCCAGTCTTCGGGCAACCGTGCGAAGAAGTTGATTCGGACTCAAGCGGGGATTGATAATCAATGCCGGATAATACTCCTTTCCCAGCCGGTCAATTAAAGCCCGGCTTAAAGTGGTCTTTCCCGAACCGATCTCACCGGTGAGAAGCAAAAGCTCCCGGTCTTCTACCGCCTGCTCCATTCTTGCCAGCGCCTCCTGATGCCGGCGAGAAAAATAAAGCATAGAGGGGTCTGGACTCTTGCCAAAAGGCTTAAACCGAAGCTGATAAAACTCAAGATACATTTTTTTCTACCTGCCGGGATGAAGCTTTTAAACCGCTGGAGGCTTCTTCTATCATCCCCACCACATCTAAAACTAAAATCGTCCGCTGGTCGCCCAGCTCCGTGGCACCAGCAATCCCCCTGATGCCACTCAATACCTCGCCAATGCTCTTAATCACAATATCCTGCCTGCCCAGAAGCTTATCCACTACCAGTCCAAGCCTCCGCTCCGCAATCGCAACGGTAACCACATATAGTTCCTCCTGCTCGCTTCTCTTTCTGCCGTTTAACCTGAAAAACTCATCCAGCCGGAGCAAAGGCAGAGTTCGCTCCCTCTGCTCAATCACCTCTCTACCTTCAATGGTCTTGATTTCTTCCGGTCGGATTGCCAGTCCGCTGGAAACAGAATTTAAGGGGATGGCAAAAGTCTCGCCTCCCGCCTCCACAATCAAAGCCTGAATAATTGCCAGAGTAATGGGCAGGGTGATAATCACCTTGGTGCCCTCTCCTGGAGAGCTCTCTATATCTATGGCACCACTTAAAGCAGAGATGTTATTTTTCACCACATCCAGCCCTACCCCTCTGCCGGAAACCTCGCTCACCTTCTCCGCGGTGCTAAATCCGGGAGTGAAAAGCACCTGAACCAGCTCCTCCTCCCGCACCTCTTCTTCCGGAGAAATCAATCCCCGCTCAATTGCTTTCTGCCGAATCTTCTCCAGATTTAGCCCGGCACCATCATCGCTGATTTCAATCACCACATGGTTTCCCTGCTGATAAGCATTAAGCCGAATCTGTCCCTGAGGCGGTTTTCCCAGCCGGATTCTTTCTTCTCTTGGCTCAATTCCGTGGTCCAGGGCATTGCGGATGATATGCATTAAAGGGTCTGCCAGGTCTTCAATAATTAATTTATCAAGTTCGGTTTCACCGCCCTCAGTGATAAAATCCACCTCTTTTCCCAGCTCTCGGGAAAGGGTGCGGACATTCCGACGGAGTTTATCATAAATCTGCCCGATAGGAACCATCCGCACTTCCAGAACACTTTCCTGCAGTTCCTGAAGCTTTCGCTCCAGATTCCGATTCGCCTTATAAAGCTCCAGAGCCAGCTCACTGAAACCCAGCTCTGCCCGAAGTCTTTCAATTAACTGGGCAATGATATTCTTACTCAAAACCAGCTCCCCTACGATGTTCATTAAATTGTCCAGCTTGGTGATGCTCACTCTTACGGTCTGAGTGAGACTCCGCACCCGCTCCAGCTCCTCCCCGGGAGCCTCTTTAACTTCTTCTTTCTTTTCCGGGGTGGACTTGGGAAGGGTTGGAACCGGGGGAGATTTAACCGCAGAAATCGATGCCGGAAACCCGAATAGCTCTGCTTCTATCTCCTGCTGAGGTAAATTACTTCCTAAAAGAAGATAAAAAGTAATCCGATTTTCATTGCTTTCTTCCGCACTGGGCAGGGTGGTAATAAGCTCACCGATTTGCTTTAATTTCCCCTGCAGAGCATTGAGCTCCTCATCAAAGGTGCCTAAATCAAAGCTCACCGTAATTCGGTAAATGCCTTTCTTCTCTTTCAGGTTCTCAATCAGGCGATGTTCCTCATATTCGGTCAGAACCGATAAAATCTCTGGCTCCAGCCCGCTCTCTTTTAACCAATAATCTTTATCATCCTCTTCTTTTACCTCTTCTACCTGCTCCAGCTTTTTCTTTAAAGCCTCTACCTCGCTGGGAGATATTTCTTCTCCCGAGGCTTTTCGGTGCATTATTTTATGCAGTTCCTCAGTGGTCTGGAACATAATGTCCAGAGTTTTGGGGGTGAGCTTTAGTTTCTGGAGCCGGAGTCGGTCTAAGAGGTCTTCCATCTTATGGGCAATCTCTCCCACCTCGGTAAAACCGAACATCCCGCAGATACCTTTCAGGGAATGGGCAGAGCGAAAAATATCATTTACCAGGCTGGGCTCGGGCTTTTCTCCTTGTTTTAACTGCTGGTCTAGCTCCAGAAATCCGTGGTTAAGCCGGTCAATTAATTCCTCCGCTTCCGCCAAGAAATCTTCCAGATTAATTCCGCTCAACCTCTTTCCCCTCCCACATCCGGATGATTATTATTTATTCTCAGATATTTCTTAACCAGCTTCTGAAACTCCTCCGGGTCAATCGGCTTGACCAGATATTCATCTGCTCCCAAAGCCAAGCCCTTTTCCCGGTCTCGCTCCCCTCTCTCAGTGGTCACGACAATTAAAGGAATATGAGCATATTCCGGATTATTCCGAACAAAGCTGATCAGCTCTAAGCCATTTATATCCGGCATATTAATATCCGTGATAATCAGGTCAAAGCGTTCCCGGGGAAGTTGCTTTAAAGCTTCAAAGCCACTGCTTGCTTCTACAATATCTATCTGGTCGGATAGCTCTTCCAGGGTATTAACCAGAAAAGCACGGGTCACCGCAGAATCCTCAGCAATCAAAACCCGATATAGCTCCCTTGCCATTCTTATCCTGCCTTTTCCTGAGGGGTATGCTCCTTGCCCATTTCCTTGAGCATCCGCTCCAGAAGCGCCTTTTCCATTGCCAGACCCACCTGAACCAAAAAAATCTCCAAGCTCTCAGTATCCCCGATTTCTTTATCCTCCGGAACATTATCTCCATAAAGAATCGCAGCCACCTTTCCGCTGGAAATAATCGGAGCCACAAATACTTCCCTCGGCTCTATTCCTCCCAGATTCTCAATCAAATACTGATTCCATTTGGTGGGCTTGAGCTTCTTCTTTAAAGGAATCCGTTTTTCTATTACCTCCTGAAAGATGCTCGGCTCATTTAAAGGAATTCGCATTTTCCTTACCTGTTTCTCCGGGTCAGTTCCGTCCAGCTCGATCCCGAACTGCCCCAAGCCGGCAACATAATTCTTTCCCACCACAAAAATTACCGCCCGATTCATCAACTCCGCAGCAAAGCGAAGCACCAGCAGGGTCATCTGCCCATTTGAACTCGGGTCATTCAATTCCTGAATCATATTTCTCAGGATGTCCAGCCCCCGGCTCCGCTCCTGTGGTGGCTCCGGAACAATTAATTCCTCCTCCCCCAGTTCCTTTCTCAATTCTTCTGCCAGGTCAAACATTCCTTCTTCTTTTTCTTCTTTTTTCTCGGGCGGAGGAATTTGAGCCTGGCAGGTTTTAATTGCATTCTCCAGCACCTGAAGAAAATTATTCAGCTCCGGACTTTTCAGCTCCTCATCCAAAAGCGAGCTTTTGGGCTTGAAAAAGAAAAAATCCACTCCCAGCTTTTCCGCCTGTTTCTGAGCAGGCTGGTTCTCGTAATCAGTGGTGAGGATAAAGGGAACCTTTAAACCCAGGGTTCTGGTCTCTTTTAAAAGTTCCAATCCTCCCAGCAAAGTTCTGCCTGTGCCCTCAGGCATAATTAAATCCGCCACCATCAGCGGAACCTGATTCTTGCTGACCAGCTCCTTAATTCGGGCAAAAGCAGAATCTGCCTGCTCAAATCCTTCTACCTGATAGCCCTGTTTTTCAAAATAATCTTTTACCGCTTTCAAAATTAAAGGCTCATCATCCGCGACAATTATAAGGGCTTTTGCCTGCTCTGGCTCTTTTGCGGCTTCTTTTTCAGCCGGCACCTCTTCTGCTTGAGCTGGAGTAATAATTTCTTGATCAGGAGAAGAAGGGGCTGGTGTTTCTAAATTGGTTTCTGCTGGCGCCGGGGCTTGAGACTGCTGTTGCTCCTCATAGTGCTTTAAAAACTCCGCCACGGAACTAAAATCTGCCTCTGGAGATCCGGTTTTGAATTCCTCATCTTTGATTTCAAATTCTTCTTCTCCAGGAAGAATTCCAACCGCGGGTTCCTCTTCCTTTCTCCTCCGCTCATCCTGAAGCCGGGTGCCCTCCATTGCCAGATATTGAGGAGAAAGCCCCTGGTCTAAAACAAACTGTCGCCAGGGATTTTTTAACTGGGTTATCTCATTCTCTACTTCCATTAGCTCAAAACTAAAATTCCCCTCAATCCATCCAAAAAAGCTGAAAACCACCTGTTCCACCTGGTCCTTGATTACCTCATCAATCCGGGAGCGAGGAATTCCAAATCTCTCTGCCAGAAAATCTTTAATCAAAAAGGCTTCTCCCTGGCTTTTCCTTGCCTGCTCTAAAACTTCTTCTAACTGAGATTGATTGATAATCCCCTTTTCTAAGAGAAGCTGAGCCAGATTATTTTTTATTTCACTGCTCAGGGCACTTATTACCATTCCATCTTTAAAAATAATCTTTCCCTTTACCTCCCCGCTACTGAGATTGAGCACACCAGACTTGCGGGCAAGGCTGACAATTTGCAAAATATCCCCTAGCCCTAGGTCTTCTAGGCTACCAACTAATCCCATTTATATACCCTCAATTTAATAAATTATCATAAGCTTTTAACAATGTAAAGCCTTTGAGATTTTTTTAGAAAAGCAAAAATTGAGGAAATTAAGGGTAAATTCTTTCCAGCATCCTGGGGAAGGGAATTGTCTCCCGAATATGATGAATCCCGCAGAGCCAGGCAACAGTCCGTTCAATTCCCAAGCCAAATCCAGAATGGGGCACCGAACCATAACGCCTTAAATCCAGATACCAGCCAAAAGCCTGACCGGGAAGATTATGTTCTTCAATCCTTTCCAGAAGCCTCTGATAATCCCATTCTCGCTCCCCTCCGCCGATAATCTCTCCGTATCCCTCCGAAGCAAGCATATCCACGCATAAAGCCAGCCGGGGATTTTTCGGGTCCCGCGCCATATAAAAAGCCTTGCACCCTGCCGGATAGCGGTGAATCATTACCGGGCGGGAAAAATGCTGGCTTAAGAGCGTCTCCTCATCACCCCCAAAATCCTCTCCCCATTCAATCTCTGCTCCTTTTTCTTTTAGAATCTTTAATGCCTGGTCATAGCTGATTCTGGGAAAAGGTTTTTTCACTTCTTCCAGTGGGGAGGTATCTCGTTCCAGTCTTTTCAGCTCTTCCTTTCTCTGCTCCAGCACCTGCTCCACAATATAAACCACTAAATCTTCTGCCAGCTCCATAATATCTTCCAGATGATACCAGGCAACCTCTGGCTCCACCATCCAGAACTCGGTTAAATGCCTTCGGGTCTTGCTCTTTTCTGCCCGGAAGGTGGGACCAAAGCAATAGACCTTTCCGAGCGCCATTGCTCCTGCTTCCATATAAAGCTGACCGGATTGAGTAAGATAAGCAGGCTCGCCAAAATAATTCACCTCAAAGAGCGTGGTGGTTCCCTCGCAGGCACTGGGAGTGAAAACCGGAGCATCTAAAAGCACAAATCCTCTCTGGTCAAAAAAATCCCGAATCGCTTTAATCACCTGATGCCGGATTCTCATAATTGCATTCTGACGGGGAGAGCGGAGCCATAGATGGCGATGCCGGAGAAGAAAATCCACCCCGTGCTCCTTGGGCTGGATGGGATACTCCTCTGCTTGATGCACCACTTCCAGCTCGGCTACCCCAAGCTCATATCCGCCTGGTGCCCTTTTATCTGCCCGCACCTTTCCCCGAACTATTACCGAGCTTTCCAGCGGGATATGGTCTGCCAGCTCAAAAACCTCCGGGCTTACCTCGGGCTGAAAAATAACACACTGGCAAAGACCGGTGCCATCCCGAATTACCAGAAAATGAATCTTACCCGAGCTTCGGCGATGATATACCCATCCCCGAAGTTCAACCTCTCTCCCTTCATATTCTGCCAGCTGGTTAATATATACCCAGGTCATTTTTAGAAGGATTTAAATCCTTCATAATCTAAGGCTTCATCTTTGGTCACTCTTAAGGTGCTGAGAATCAGCTCCTTGGGAACCTTTTCCCCTTTTAAAATCTTTAAGCCATATTCTATGGCTTCTTTGGAGCCATTGGGATAAACAAAAGTAGCATCTAAAAGCCCCTGGCGAATCATTTTTACCGCTTCATACTGACCATCTATCCCGACAAAGAGCATCTCCTTTTCCCTGCCCACTGCTTTGGCGGCAAGATAGGCACCAATCATCATCTCATCATTATGAGCATAAACCGCATCAATTTTCTCAAAAGCCTGAAGCGCGTTCTCCATTACCTGCCGGGCAGGAGAGCGTTTGTAATCTCCTGGCTGTTTGTAAATCACTTTTAGCTCTGGATACTGGTCAATAATCTCGTGAAATCCCTGACTCCGCTCCTGGGTGGGAGTTGCTCCTAAAATCCCTTCTATCTCCACAATGTTCCCCTTCCTTCCCAGTCGCTCTGCCACATATTTTCCTGCCTCTCTGCCGATTTCCAGATTAGAAGCACCAATGAAGATTGTATATTTGTCGGTCAGCACCCGACGGTCAAGGACAATTACCGGAATCCCGGCATCATAAGCCTTTTCCACCACCGGAGTTAATGGCGCCGCTTCTCTGGGAGAAATAATCAACAAATCCACCCCCATTACAATAAAATTCTCCACATCCGCAATCTGCTTGGCATTGCGGTTCTCGCCGTTAGCAATAATCAGCTTGATTTCCGGATGATTTTTTGCGGATTTCTCCATCTCCCGGTTCATATTCACCCGCCAGGGGTCCTCAAAAGTGCACTGGCTGAACCCGAAAATATATTTATGCCCGGCTTCTTTCTGAACCTTCTCCTTGCTTTTCTCCTCTCCTTGCTTTTTTGAGCAGGAATCAGCAAAAGCAAAAACCAGAAAAATCGCCAGTGCCAGAGATAAAATCCTTTTCATTTTCTCCTCCTAACTGGTCTTTCGCTCTCGCTGTAATAAGACTGCGAGAATAATAATCGCACCTTTTAAAACCCGCTGAAGATTCGGGTCCACCCCGCGCAGACCCATTACATTATTAAGCACCCCGATAATCAACGCCCCAAACAAAGTTCCTCCTACCCCGCCTCTGCCTCCTAAAAGATTGGTTCCGCCGATTACCACCGCGGCAATAGCATCCAGCTCAAAGCCAATACCATCATCCGGTCTACCTGCATAATTACGTGCGGTATAGGTCATCGCGGCCAAGCCCGAGAGAAATCCACAAATAGTATAAACCAAAACCTTGACCTTTCCCACCGGCACCCCGGAAAGATAAGCAGAATCTTCATTTGAGCCAATCGCATAAACATATCTACCAAATCTGGTGCGGTGCAAAACCAGAAGCGAGATGAGAACCGAAAAAATTAAAAATATTGCTGGAACCGGAACCGGTCCCAGGTTTGAGCCGAGAAACTCAAAAAGCCTCGGCTCATCTCCGATCAGGTCCACTCCCCTCCCCCGGGTCCAGAGAAAAGCGAATCCCCGGGCAATGCTCATCATTGCCAGAGTAGCAATAAAGGGCTGGATTCTTCCCCAGACCACCATTAAGCCATTAAGAGCCCCAAGAGCTGATGCCACGCTCAAGCCAGCGAGGATTACAAGCAGGGCATAGCCAGAGCCGGAGAGAGGATTTCTTTCAATCAGGCTGGCACTAACCACAGAAGCAAAGGCTAAAAGCGAGCCCACGGAAAGGTCTATTCCTGCAGTGAGGATGACAAAGGTCATTCCCACTGCTAAAAGCCCGTATTCGGACTGCTGGCGAAAGATATTGCCCAGGTTCTGGGCAGTGAAGAATTTAGAGGTAATTCTCATTTCCGGGGAGCTGAACAAATCCCAGCCCAGGGTGAGTAAAAGAATCAAGCCCAAAAGTGCCAGAGCCGGTGCGGATTGGCTAAATAACCTGCTTAAGCGATTTTCCTCCCCTCTCACTGGCAATGATAATATCCGCAAAATTCTGGCTCGGTCAAATCCCGCAGGCAGGTAAGAAAATTATTTTCATTGCTTTTTTTTACCCATTCAGTAAAATGATTTTTGTTTTTCATAATTTCATGGAGGAGGGCTGATGGAGGTAATTGTCATCGGCGGAGGTTATGCAGGATTAAGCACAGGAGCGCTTCTGGTAAAAAAAGGCTTTAAGGTAATTCTCTTGGAAAAGAAGCAGATACTGGGCGGAAGAGCAATGAGCTTTCGGGATGATGAGGGGTTTCATCGGGAATATGGTCAGCACAGTCATCGGCTGGGAGAGGATGGTCCGGCTTATGCGGTTTTTCGGGCACTGGGAGAGAAAATAGAATTTGTTGAGGCAGAATATCCTCCAGGATGTTATTATAAAGGAAAGCTCTATCCTCGCCCGGATTCGCCGATGAAACTCCTCCGCTCTCCAATCCTTCCCTTCCGAGCTGGAATTCAGGCGGTGCGGGTTCTGATTAAAATGATTCGCTCCAATCCGGAGCAATGGTTTGACAAAACCGTAAAGGAATTTTACCGCAGGCATTTCTCTCCCATCCCGGAGGTGGAAGACCTTTTAGACCTTTTTAGCTTTACCATTATGGTGCCCAAAGCAGATTACTGCTCTGCCGGAGAATTGATTGATTTTTTAAGAAGAGCGCTTCGGGCAAAGAGAAAAGCTGGCACTCCCAAGGGAGGAAGTGCTCAGGTAATTGGAAAACTGCACAGTATCATTACCACGGGCGGAGGAGAGGTTCGCCTGGGAGAAAAGGTAAAAGAAATCCGGGTTAAAGATAATCAGGTAGAAGGAGTAGAAACAGATAGGCAATCTTATTCTGCCCGGGCAGTGGTTTTTGCGGCTCCGGTTCGGGAGCTTCTGGAACTGGTAAGCCCGGAGCTTCTTCCTGATTCACTGGTTAATTTCGCCCGGAATCTGGAATCCACCTCCAGCATTATTTTAGAATGGATTACAGAGGAGCCAATTGCCCAAAGCGGATTAATTTTAGGAATGGGGGTTCCTTTCTGGGCACATTTCCCGACCATTGAAGACCCTTCTCTGGCTCCTGCGGGAAAGCATCTGAGCGTGTTCTGCTGGATGATGGAGCGAGGAAAAGGCTCAGACCCGGAGCATCAAAAAGAATCTGAAAAAAAGCTTAGGGAACATATTGAAAATCTCTTTCCAAAAGCGAGCGAAAAAGTGCTTGATGAGCGAAAAATTATTGTCCCGGTTCAAAACGGCGCGCTTTTAAAGCCCAGGCAGAGCAGACCCTTCCGACCGAAAATAGAGGAAACCGGCATCCGGGGGCTTTATTTAGCCGGGGATACAGTAAGCGCCGGAGGAGTCAGTGGAGATATCGCCTTCAGCTCCGCGCTACTGGTGGCAGAGAAAATAAGCAGAGATTTATCTCTCTGATTGTGAAATTTGGAAAAATGGCTTTGAGATGGTAAATTAAATTTAATGCGAAAAGAATGGCGGATTCTAAAAGCTTACCTATTTTATCGTCCATTTATTCTTTATCATCAGCCTACCTGGAGGTGTGATTGCCGTTGTGCTTTTTGTGATGTCTGGAAAATTGAGCATAAGAACGAGCAGGAACTGGAAATTGAAGAGCTAAAGCCAATTTTAAAAAAATTCTGGCAGGCAGGATTTCTTACTTACACTCTCTGGGGAGGGGAGCCTCTTTATTACAAAGAGATTATTGAATTGGTTG
>CAZKMM010000062.1:0-15002 GCA_964553915.1 uncultured bacterium | reverse complement strand
GCTTAAAGGCGAGGTTTTGGTCTCTGGTGCCAAGAACTCTGCCCTTCCCCTTCTTGCCAGCACCATTCTAGCTCCCGGGGTTCATCGGTTTGAGAATGTGCCTTATCTTCGTGATGTTCTTACAATGTGCCAGCTCCTTGAGGAGCTGGGAGCAAAGGTGGATAAATCCCGGCTAAAAGAGGAGCATCTCCTGGAGGTTGATACTTCTAATCTCAGCTCGCTTCGGGCTCCTTATGAACTGGTCAAGACAATGCGGGCGAGTATTTTGGTTTTAGGTCCGCTTTTTGCCCGGTTTGGCAGGGCAGAGGTGAGTTTTCCCGGAGGGTGTGCGATTGGAGCTCGCCCGATAGATTTACATCTTCGGGGGCTTGAGCTTTTGGGCGGAGAGGTAAAGATAGAGTATGGTTATATCAAGGTGGAGCGGAAGGAGAAGCAGGCGAGTGAAATCACCTTTGATTTTCCCACGGTCACCGGCACCGAGAATGTGATGATGGGAGCGGTTTTCACCCCGGGAAGGACCGAGCTGGTTAATACTGCCCAGGAGCCAGAGGTGGTGGAGCTGGCAGAGTATTTGAAGAAGATGGGAGCTCAAATCAAAGGAGCCGGCACAGATAAAATTGAGATAGAAGGAGTAAGCGAGCTTAAACCTGCCAGTCATAAGATAATGCCTGACCGAATAGAAGCAGGCACTTATCTGGTGGCAGGGGCAATTACCGGGGGAGAGGTTTTAGTTCAGGGAGCAGAGCCCGAGCATCTGGAGGCGGTTCTTTCCAAGCTCAAAGAGGCAGGGGTGGAGATTGAGCAACGCAAAGAGGGGATTTTAGCCAGAAGAGTTGGGAAGCTTCAGGGAGTGGACATCCGCACTCAGCCCTATCCCGGCTTTCCCACGGATATGCAGGCGCAGATGATGGCGCTTTTAAGTATTGCGGAGGGAAGCCTGAGCGTAATTACTGAAACGATTTTTGAAAACCGCTTCCTCCACGCCCTGGAGCTACAAAGGATGGGAGCCAATATCCGGATTCAGGGAAATAATGCTCTGGTAAGGGGAGTAAAGAAGCTTACCGGCGCGAAGGTTATGGCAAGCGACCTTCGGGCAGGAGCCAGCCTGGTTTTAGCCGGGCTCTGTGCCGAGGGGATTACTGAGGTGAGCAGAATCTATCATTTAGACCGGGGCTATGAGCGGATGGAAGAAAAGCTTAAAAACCTCGGAGCAAAAATTGAAAGGGCAGAAGAATGATTTATCTGGAGACCAGAGACAGGGATTTTTCCAGAAAGCTGAAGCGGATTTTAGAAAAAAGAGCTCAGGTCTCCCAAGAGGTGCTGGAGCGGGTGGAGGAAATTTTTCAGGAAGTAAAAAAGCGGGGGATAAAAGCGGTTTTAAAATATGCCCGGGAGTATGATGGCTTTGTGGGAAAGGAAGCAGATTTGCAGGTCAAGCCCAAGGAATTCCTTCAGGCAGAAAAATCTCTCAGCGAGAAAGAAAAAACCGCAATTAAAAAAGCCTTAAAAAGAATAGAGCGGTTTCATAAAAACCAGCTTCCCGGAGGTTTCCAGCTCAGAGAAAAAGGCGGGTATTTAAAAGAAAGGTGGATACCTCTGGAGCGGGTAGGAATTTATATCCCGGCAGGGAAATATCCGCTGGCAAGCACAGTTTTGATGACGGTAATTCCTGCCCGGCTGGCTGGGGTGAAGGAAATTATTCTTACCAGCCCTGCCCCCGGGGGAAAAATTCACCCGGCAATTTTATATTCTGCTAAATTAGCCGGAGCAGATGTGGTTTATAAGCTCGGTGGGGCTCAGGCGATTTTTGCTTTATCGCTGGGAGTGAAGCCGGTCAAAAAGGTGGATAAGATTGTGGGACCGGGCGGAATTTATGTCAGCACTGCCAAGGTATATGCTTATTCTCTTGGTCTGGTCGGAATTGATACTCTGGCGGGTCCGAGCGAGGTGGTGATTTTGGCGGATGGCTCTGCTCCGCTGGAGTTTGCTCTTTCTGACCTTCAAGCACAACTGGAGCACGGAAAAGATAGCTGGGGATTTCTGCTCAGCAATAAGCAGAGTTTTCTTGTTGAGGCAAAAGCCCGGCTTAAAAAAGAAAAGGGTAATCTGGTTTTAATTTTTTGCTCGGGCAAAAAGGAGATGATAGAGCTTGCCAATCAGATAGCTCCGGAGCATCTGGAATTACAGGTTCGGAAGCCGGAGAGCTGGGCAGACAGGATAACCACTGCTGGTGCGGTTTTTCTCGGTGCCTGGTCGCCGGTAGCAATTGGAGATTACCTTGCTGGAACCAATCATTGTCTTCCTACTGGAGGCAGGGCTAGATTTGATTCTCCGCTGGGGGTCTGGGATTTTCTCCATCGCCAGAGCCAGATTTATTTTTCCCTGGGGAGGTTTTCTACTCTTTGCGAGCCAGCAAGAGATTTTGCCCATCTGGAGGGATTAAAGGAACACGCCCGCAGTCTGGAAATCAGGAGGCGTTCTCAGAATTAAAAGCCAGCAGAAGATTGAGTATAGCCAGCTTCTATCAATGCCAGGGCTTGAGAGATTTCTGAAGTCTGGATCGGTTTCTGGAGAATTAAATAAGGGATGTTGAGGTGAAGTTGGGCTCCTAACAGCTCTGGTGATTGGTTGGTTAAAAAAATAAAATTTGCCTGAGGACAGAAGCTAACCAGCATTTCCACCCGCTCTTTCCATTTTTCTCCCAGGCTTTCCAGGTCTATTACAAAGTAGTCAAAATGCTCTTCTTGGTCAATAATATTTTTAAACTCTTTTTCGCTGACCACTTTTTGTCCGATAAACCGAAGCGAGGCATCCAGAATAGAGAGAAAACTTTCGTCCTGGGAAAGGAGCAGGATTTTGCTCGCCTGAAGGGGCTGGGTGGGAATCCGGAGCCGAAAAATACTTCCCTTTCCCGCCTCGCTTTCCACCTCAAACCTTCCACCATAAGGCTCTATCAGAAGCCTGCAGGTGTATAAACCAAGTCCAACGCCACTTGGCTTTCCCTCCTGCCCGGTAAGGGGTTTGGTGGTAAAGAAGGGGTCAAATAGTCTGGGGATTAGCTCTTTTTCAATTCCCACCCCGCTGTCCTGAATTTCAATAACAATGTTTCCAGCCTCGGTCCTGCTTCGCACCCGAAGAATTTTTTCTTCCACCGCCTGCATTGCATCCAGAGCGTTTTTAATCAGGTTGGAGAAGGTCTGGGAAAAGTCTGAATAAATTCCCCGAATCAGGGGCAGGGGCTTTAGCTCCTTTTCCAGCTTAACCTCATATTTGAAAAATGGATGATGCGACATCATATTAAGTTCTTCTTCCAGCACCTGATTTAAATCCAGCCGGGAAAGAACCTGGAGTGCCTCTTTTCTACTTTTAACCGTGAGGTCTTTGAGGAGCTGGTTCATTCTCTGCGCCTGCTGTTGAATTATCTCCAGCTCCTCCAGGATTTCTTCCGGCTCAGGCTTTACTTCTAAAAGATAGTCCACCGTGGATTTGATCACAGTTAAGGGATTGTTCAAATTATGGGTTATTCCTTGAATCAGGTCGCCCAGACTTGCCAGACGGGATTTTTGAACCAGCTCCCACTGCAATTGTCTCTGGGTTTCCCTTAACCGTTTTCGGTAGGTAATATCCTGAAAGCCAGCCAGATAGCCCCAGGCTTCTTTTTCGGTCTTGAACCTGCTGACAGTCATTCCCATCACCCGCTTTTTCCCCCGAATCTCCAGCTCCAGCTCCCCCCGATAGATTCCTTCACTCTCCAGAGCATTCTGCACCTGAGCCAGCCATTCCTGGTGCCCCTGCTGGACAAGGATTTTTGCGACATTTAAATTTTTCAGTTTTTTTCTACTTATCCCCAGCCAGTTTTCCAGCCAGCGGTTGGCATCAATAATTCTTCCCTGCTCATTTATAACCACAATCATTGTTCCCAGGTTTTCAAAAATTTGCTGGTATCGTTCCTGAGAGACCTCCAGCTTTTTTTGTGCCTGTTTTACCCAGGCAAGGTCAGAAAGGGAAACCAGAGCATATTCCTGCCCAGCAATTGAAAAAAAGTAAAAGTTGACCCAAATATATTTATCTTTGCTTTCAAACACAGCTCTATAAGGAAAATGCTTTTGATGATGTTGAGAGAGGGCACTGAACAGAGAAGCAAAAACCGAATCCAAGCAAGCCAGCTCTAAAAAAGTTTTACCCACCAGCTCTTCCTTGGTTCTATCCAGAATTCTACAGGCGCTCCCATTTACTTCTTCAATCTTTCCCTGAGGATTGAGCATTATCATCCCGTAATCTACCTGATGGAAAAGCTGGTGATATTTTTTTTCTTCCTGGAGGATATGCTCCAGAACTTTGCTCTGGGAAATTAAGTGCCGAATAATATTGGGAAGAAGTCCGAGCTCAAATTTTCCCAGCTCCAGAAATCCCTGAATTTGATGAGCGGGCTGAAATTCTTTTTCCTCGCTTCTTTCTGTAATCACAATGATTGGAATCTCCCGAATCTCGGTGACCAGCTCCTGCATCAGAGAAGTCTTTTCCGGGAAATAATGGTCAATAACTACCAGGTCAAAATTCTCTTTGGAAAGGAGGTCTAAAGCCTGGTCTTTGTTTTCTGCCGGGATCAGCTCAAAATACTCTTGGTCAAGGAGTTGAGCAAGCTCCTTGATGAAATCCTCAGATGTTCGTGCAACTAAAATCCGGCTCATATATGGCTTTTGAATAATTTTTTATTTATTTTTCCGGGGTCCAGATTACTGCCACAATTTTTGCCTGCTCCCCTTCATAACAGCTTACCCGATGGGGAAAACTGGCATCATAGTAAATGCTATCACCCGGCTCTAAAATATCAGTATGGTCTCCGAGCTGAACCATTACTTTTCCTTCCAGCACATAAAGAAATTCTTCTCCCGGATGGGTGGAGAGCTGTTTTGGCTCCATCTCCGCTCGCTCCAGGGTAACAATAAACGGCTCCATATGCCGGTCCTTTTTATCATAGCCGAGTGCCTCATAAGAATAACCATATTTTATTCCATCTTTAGATGCAAATCTGCTTACCTTTTTTCGCTCATTTTTCCTAACCAGACTATATGTCTTTCCTTCCCCACCAAAAAACTCGCTGATATTAACTTCCAGTGCTCGTGCCAGCTTAATCAAAGTGCCTAGAGGCGGAGAGATTAAATGATTCTCTATCTGGCTTAATACCGAGGGGCTGATTCCTACCCGCTGTGCCAGTTCCTCAAGGCTCAGTGCCTTATCTTCCCGAAGCTGTTTGATTTTCTCTCCGATTTTAAGCTCTTCTATCTGTTCGCTCATTATCTTCCTCCTGCTAGCTCTAAGCCTTTTTTAATTGCCTGTAAATTTGCCTCTGCCAGCTTGGGAGATTTATTTCCCAGACGCTGTTTTAATACCTCTTCAATTATTTTTAGCTCCACCACTGGCTTTTTTGCCAGATACACCCCCAGAGCAATCATATTTGCCAGACGGGGGTTTCCCAGCTCTAATGCCAGCTGGTTGAAAGGAAAAGCTAAAAACTCAAGGTCTTTTCTCTCTACCAGTTCTGGCTGAGCCAGAGAGCTGTTTAAAATAAACAGCCCTTCTGGCTTAAGACGGGGCTGGAATTTTTCCCTTGCCTGCTCGCTCATTGCAATTACCACCTCCGGGGCACTCACCACCGGCGAGCCGATTTCCCGCTCAGAAATTACCACCGTGCAGTTAGCAGTCCCCCCCCGCATTTCCACTCCGTAGCTTGGGAAATAAGTCACATTATACCCCTGGAACATAGCGGATTCTGCTAAAAGAAGTCCGCTAAGCAAAATCCCCTGTCCGCCAAATCCAGATATGACCAGATTGGTATTCATAGATGGTCTGGCTCCTTTTTCTCTTTAAAAATTCCCAGCGGATAATAGGGAATTAACTCCTCTTCCACCCGCTTAATCGCCTCTAGGGGTTTTAAGCCCCAATCCGTAGGACAGGCACTTAATACCTCTACAAAGCCAAAGCCTAAATCATTGAGCTGAGCTAAAAATGCCTTGCGAATCAGCTCCCGGGTCCTTCGGACATTTGCCGGCTTATTCACGGCTCCCCGGGCACTGAAAGCCACTCCCTCCAAGCCCGCAAGAAGCTCTGCCATCCGGATAGGATAACCATCTCTGCGAAAATCCCTTCCGTAAGGAGTGGTAGAAGTTTTCTGACCGAGCAGGGTGGTGGGTGCCATCTGTCCCCCGGTCATTCCGTAGTTAGTGTTGTTAACAAAGATGATGGTAAGTCGCTCCCCCCGGTTGGCGCAGTGGAGGATTTCTGCGGTGCCAATCGCAGCCAGGTCGCCATCTCCCTGATAGCTGTAAATTATTTTATCCGGAAGGGCACGTTTTAGCCCGGTAGCAACTGCCGGGGCTCTTCCGTGCGGTGCTTCTAAAACATCGGTTGCCAGATAGTCATAAAGAAAAACACTACATCCCACGCTGGCAACTCCGATGGCTTTTTCCCGAATTCCAAAATAATCTATTGCCTCCGCAACCAGTCGGTGAATGATACCGTGATGACATCCCGGGCAAAAATGAGTGGGTCGGTCGATCAGGGTTTGGGGTCGGGGATTGATCAGTTTGAGCTCTTTTTCTTTTTTGCTCAAGGATATACCTCCCGAATCTGGTCCAGTATTTCCGCAGGCATTGGCAGGGAATCAGTTCCCGGGGGTCTGCCGTAAAAATAAATCGGCTTGGATTTTCCTACTGCAATTTTCACATCTTCCAGCATCTGCCCGGTGTTCAGCTCCACCACTAAAAGTGCTTTAGCTTTTTCGCTCAGCTCTGCCAGCCTTTGCTCCGGATAGGGGAATAAAGTAATGGGTCTAAACAGCCCAACCTTCAGCCCTTCTGCCCGGGCATTTTCAACCGCGGTTTTGGAGATTCTCGCCGCGCTTCCAAATGCAACCACAAGCAGGTCTGCTTCTTCACAATTTACCTCTTCCCATCTTACTTCTCGTTCCTTCATTCTTTGATACTTTTCCCACAGCTCCCAGCAGTGCTTCTCAAGTTCCCGATGCCCGAGATATAATGATTTTAACTTCTTCGGCTCCCTTCCCTCACAGCCAGTCAGAATCCAGTCTTTTTCAGGAAGATTTCGTGCCGGTGGTTTTCTTAATTCTAAAGGCTCCTGCATCTGTCCGAGCATTGCGTCTGCCAGAATCACCACCGGGGTGCGGTATTCATCAGCCAGGTCAAAGGCTAAGAAGGTCAGGTCCCACATCTCCTGCACCGATGAAGGAGCCAGAACCGGAGTGCGGTAGTCTCCGTGTCCACCTCCTCTGGTTGCCTGGAAGTAATCTCCCTGGCTGGGAGAGATTCCCCCCAGCCCGGGACCGCTTCTCTGGACATTAACAATCACCGCGGGAAGCTCAGAGCCTGCCAGATAGCTGATTCCTTCCTGCATCAGGCTGATACCCGGACCGCTGGAGCTGGTCATCACCCTTTTTCCAGCAGAGCTGGCGCCCAGAACCATATTAATCGCTGCCACCTCGCTTTCCGCCTGAAGAAACACTCCGCCGATTTTAGGGAATTCCCGGGAGAGATATTCCGGAATATCACTCTGGGGAGTAATCGGGTAGCCAAAATAATAGCGACAGCCCGCCTCAATCGCAGCCATTGCAATCGCAACATTGCCTTTTACCAGGATTTTTTCGGTTTTATTTTTCTCGCTCATTTTTTATCTCCAGACCTGAAGCGCTACATCCGGGCACATCTCACCACACATTCCACAGCCAGTGCATTTATCCTCTCCGATAAATTCCACCACAAAATATCCGGAGCGATTGGTTCGTTCTGAGATTTTCAGACAATCTCTGGGGCAGGCGTTCACGCAAAGTTCACAGCTTTTACACCGCTCCTCAATTACCACTACCTTTGCCATTTTTATTCCTTAACAGATATTTTTCTAAAAGCGTATCTCCCTGCTTAAGATAGATTCCGGTTTTTTTTGCTTCCAGCTCCGAGAAAGCTCTTGGGCTCTCCTTTCCCGAATAGAATTGTTCTGAGCTGACCGCGACAAACGGCACCGGGTCGCTGCGGTGGGTTCGGAGCCGAACCGGGGTGGTGTGGTCCGGCATTACCAGAAGCCTCCAGCCAGGAAATTTTTTCAAGCCTTCTAAAATTGGGGCAACAATTTTCTGGTCAAAAAGTTCTATGGCTTTAATTTTCAATTCCAGGTCTCCGGCGTGGCTGGCTTCATCCGGTGCTTCCAGATGAAGATAGACAAAATTCGCTCCCTGTTCAAGGGAACGGAGAGCAGATTCCACCTTGCCCTGATAGTTGGTATCAATATATCCAGTGGCACCGGGAACCAAAACCACCTCCAGTCCGGCAAGCTTGCCCAAGCCCCGAACTAAATCCACCCCGCTGATTACCACTCCGTTAATCCCAAATTTTTCTTTTAAAGTTGGAAAATCAGGCTTGGTGCCCTGTCCCCAGAGCCAGACCATATCCGCGGGTTTTTTCCCTTTCTCCTTCCGAGCCTGATTAACCGGATGAGAGCGAAAAATCTCCCGGCTCCTTTCCATCAGTTCAAGAATAAACCTTCCTTCTGAGGATGTCTTTAAAGATTCCAGATACCCAGCTATGGGCTGGTTGAGAATATCATGGGGAGGAGGAATTTTTATCCGCTCAGGATTTATATCTTCAATAATGCACAGGTTCCGATAGCTCACGCTCGGATAAAACTTTACCCTGGAAGAAGAAAGCTTTTGATTCAGGGCTTGGATGAGCTGTTTTGCTTCCTCGCTGGAGATATGCTCAGCGCTATAATCCTCCATCAGCCACTGATGGTTTTCCTGCTTCAGGCTCACCAGATTACAGCGAAAGGCAACTTCCTCCGGCTTAAGCTCCAACCCCCGACCATAGGCTTCTATTGGTGCTCTGCCGGTATAGTATTTTTTCGGGTCATAACCCAGGATGGTCATATTGGCAACATCAGAGCCCGCGTGCATATCCTCCGGCACCGTTTTCACCAGTCCCAGGGTTCCCTTCTTTGCCAGAAGGTCTAGATGGGGAATATTTGCTAAAACCAGGGGAGTTTTACCTTCTGGGAAATCCTTCGGTTCATCTGCCATCCCATCGCCAATTAAAATCAGATACTTCATCATCTTTTCTCCAGCTTTAAAGCTTCTACCACTGCAGAGGTTTGGGCAGGAAGGGTAAGCGGGGGCTCGCTTAATTTGATGGCATTATCCGGGTCTTTGAGCCCGTGTCCGGTTAAGGTGCAGACCACCACCTGCCCGGGGGAAAGAAGCCCTTTTTCTTTCATTTTAAACAGCCCGGCGATTCCCGCGGCACTTGCCGGCTCGCAGAAAATCCCCTCCACCCGTGCCATATACCTGTATGCCTTGATGATTTCCTCATCGCTGACCATATCAATAATTCCCTCGCTTTCATCTCTTGCCTGCTCTGCCCCCTTCCAGCTGGCAGGATTGCCAATCCGGATCGCGGTAGCAATGGTCTCGGGATTTTTGATTGGATATCCCCGGACAATCGGAGCCGCGCCCTCTGCCTGAAAGCCGTTCATATGAGGAAGAAAATCTATTTTCCCCATCTGGTAATATTCTTTGTATCCTTTCCAGTAAGCGGTGATGTTCCCGGCATTTCCCACCGGAAGGCAATGATGGTCTGGAGCTCGTCCGAGAATATCGCAGACCTCAAAAGAAGCGGTTTTTTGCCCCTCTATCCTGTAGGGATTGATGGAATTGACAATTTCCACTTTATACTTTTCTCCCAGCTCCCGGACAATTTCCAGAGCCTGGTCAAAATTTCCCTCCAGCTGAACCACCACTGCCCCGTGCATCATTGCCTGGCTTAATTTTCCCAGAGCAATCTTTCCTTCCGGGATTAAGACATAGGCTTTGAGCCTGGCTCTGGTTGCATAAGCGGAGGCGCTGGCACTGGTATTACCGGTGCTGGCGCAGATGACCGCATTTGCTCCCACTTCTAAAGCGTGGGAGACCGCCACGGTCATTCCCCGGTCTTTAAAAGAACCGGTCGGGTTCAAGCCCTCAAACTTGAAATAAATCTCCAGTTTAATTCCCAGCTCATCAGCGAGCTTGCGGGCAGGAATCAGCGGAGTATTGCCCTCATTCAGGCTGACAATGCAGTCTTTTCTTTTCAGGGGAAGATAATCCCAGTAGTGTTCAACAACTCCCTTCCAGATAAATTGTTTGCCTCCCTCCATCGCTTCTTTTTCCTTAAAAAATGATTTTAAAAAGATAGCCTTATATTGCTCATTTTTCCAGCTCGGTAAGAATCCGGATAACTTTTGCCGGCTGAATCACTACTTTAAGCCGGTTGATTTCCCGAACCGCTTTTTGCACCGATTTTTCCAGTGCCAGATGAGTGATAATCACCAGCGGAACCGAATCCCCTTCTCTGCCTTCCCGCTGAATCACCGAGCGAATGCTGATTTTATGCCGGGCTAAAATCCCGCTGATTTTTGCCAGAACCCCGGGCTGGTCTAAAACCCAGAGCCGAAGATAATAAGGCATTTTCAACTCTTCTATTGGCTTAAATTTTAGCTGGCGGGGATTTTCCTGATAGTATCCGCTGGGCTTGATCCTGCTGGACTTTTTCCCGGAAAGAAGATTCCTTGCCAGTTCCATTACATCGCTCACCACCGCACTGGCAGTGGGCTCCATTCCTGCTCCCTGTCCATAAAAAAGAGTGGGTCCGACAAAATTTCCCCGAACATAAATCGCATTGTAAACCCCTTCCACCTTGGCAAGCAGGGAATTGGCAGGAATTAAAGTAGGATGAACCCGGGCATCTATAAACCCGTTTTCCTGCCGGGCAATTGCCAGAAGCCGGAGCCGATAGCCCAAGTCTTGGGCGGTGCGGAAATCAAGCAGACTTAAATCAGAAATACCCTCCCGATAAATTTTATTTATATCCAGGCTTACTCCATAGCCAAGCAGGACTAAAATCACCAGTTTATGAAGAGCATCTATTCCCTCCACATCTGCCCCTGGGTCTGCTTCCGCATAACCAAGCCTCTGCGCCTCTTTTAAAACATCTTTATATTCTCCCCGTCCCTGCTCCATTTCGGTAATGATATAATTGCAGGTGCCATTGACAATTCCGTAAATCTCCTGAATCTGGTTGGCACAGAGCCCGGTGCGCAGAGCACGAAGCACGGGAATCCCTCCCCCGACACTGGCTTCAAAAAATATCTGGGAACCTGTGCGGACCGCGGTTTGAAAAATCTTCTTCCCATACTTGGCAAGAACTGCCTTATTGGCAGTGACCACGGATTTGCCTGCTTTTAAAGAGTCTATCAGCATTTCTGCTACCCCGGGAAAATCCCCTACCAGCTCAATGATGATGTCTATTTCTGGATTATTAATCAGCTGGTAAGCATCATTGAGCCTGAGAGATTTTTCCAGCGGATATTTTCTTTTTCGCTTCCAGTCTTTATCAGCCACTCCCACCAGCTTGAGCTGAGCCCCGAGCCGGGATTGAATCTCCTTTTTGTTCTCTTTCAGAAGCCGAACCACTCCCTGGGCAATCGTGCCATAGCCAATCAGTCCCAATCTTACCTCTTTCATTTTTACTTCTCCATTTATTACTTAAAAAGCGCTTTTTTAATTCCCCGAAGTGCCTGGCGGATGCGGTGCTCGTTTTCCACCAGAGCAAATCTAACATATCCCTCGCCAAATTCCCCAAAGCCCACTCCCGGGCTCACCGCTACTTTTGCCACTTTAAGCAGGAATTTGGAGAATTCCAGGGAGCCCATCTCAGAATAAGGCTCGGGAATTTTTGCCCAGACAAACATTGTTGCTTTAGGCTTTTTAACCTTCCAGCCCATCCGGTTAAGACCATCTACCAGAACATCCCTTCTTTTCCGATATGTCTCGGCAATTTGAGAGACCACCTCTTCACATTGATTTAAAGCAATAATAGAGGCAATCTGAATCGGCTGGAAGATTCCATAATCCAGATAGCTTTTGAGCCGGGAAAGGGCATAAATTAGCTCCTTATTCCCCAGGCAGAATCCCACTCTCCAGCCGGGCATAGAAAAGCTTTTGCTCAGGCTGTAGAACTCCACTCCCACTTCCTTTGCCCGGGGAACTTCTAAAAAACTCGGTGCCCGATAACCATCAAAAGTTAAATCCGCATAAGCTAAATCATGAATCACCCAGATTTTATGCTCCAGAGCAAAGTCCACCAGCTTGGAGAAAAAATCCAAATCCACCACCGCGGTAGTGGGGTTGTGAGGAAAATTCAGGATTAATAATTTCGGCAGGGGCCAGGTGAGTTTAATTGCCTGCTGGAGCTGGTCAAAGAAATCTTCTTCTCCGGTGAAAGGCACGCTCCTTAAATCCCCTCCAGCAATTACCACAGAATAGGAATGAATCGGATAGGTGGGATTGGGCACGAACACCACCTCCCCTGGCTCTATGATTGCCAGGACCAGATGCGCCAGTCCTTCTTTGGCGCCGATCGTGACAATTGCTTCGGTTTCCGGGTCCAGCTCAACCTCATATCTTCTCCGATACCAGTCGCAGATTGCTTTTCTCAAGCCCTTTATTCCTCGGGAGGCGCTATAGCGATGGTTTTTGGGATTTTCCACTGCTTCTTTTAATTTCTCTATTATGGGCTTTGGGGTGGGAAGGTCAGGATTGCCCATCCCCAGGTCAATAATATCCTCCCCTTTTCTTCTCGCTTCCAGCATCAACTCCACCACCTGGCTGAAGACATAAGGGGGTAGCCGTGAGATTCTTCCCAGTTCTTCGCTCATTTCAACTCTCCCTCAGGCGAGCGAGCACTTCTCCCGCAAGATAACTGCTCCGGACCAGCGGTCCGGCAAAGACCATTAGTCCGAATTTCTTTCCTATCTCTTCCAGTTCTTTATATTCTTCGGGATGATAGTATTTTGCAACCGGAAAATGCTTTTTGCTTGGAGCAAGATACTGCCCGATGGTAAGGATATGACAGCCAGCTTTTTTCAGGTCTGAGATTAAAGCCTTTATTTCATCTTTGCTTTCTCCCATTCCCACCATAATCCCGCTTTTGGTAATGATTTGAGGAAAATTTTTTTGAGCATACCTGAGCAGGCTGAGAGAGCGAAAATAATCTGCCTTTGGTCTAACTTTTTCATAAAGCCGGGGCACGGTTTCCAGATTATGGTTAAATACCTCGGGCTCTGCCTCCAAAACTTTTTCCAGTGCCTTAAAATTTCCCCTGAAATCCGGAGTGAGCACCTCAACTGTGGCGTGAGGAAGAGCTTTTTTTACTTGAAAAACAGTTTGGGCAAAGTGCTCGGCTCCGCCATCTTCAAGGTCATCCCGGGTGACCGAGGTGATAACAATATGCTTTAAGCCCAGTTTCTCTGCCATTTTTGCCACCTGTTCTGGCTCGTTCGGGTCAGGTGGAGCCGGGGTTCCCTTTTCCACCGCACAGAACCGGCAGTTCCGGGTGCAGATTTTTCCCAGGAGCAAAAAGGTAGCAGTGCCCTGACTGAAACATTTACCTAAATTCGGGCAGTGAGCTTCCTCACAAACCGTGTGCAGGGTAAAATCCCTCAGCATTCTCCGAAGCTTTTGAACCGCTCTCTGATTCCTGCCTGAACTTCGGAGAAATTCCGGCTTGGGTGAAAAATTTTTTGTCCTGAGCATTGTAAAAAATTTTTCTTGATTTTAACATAAGGTTTTTTGCTTTTAAACTCAAAAAGAAAGCACAGGTTCTGGATTTATTCAGATAAGCCAGATATAATTGAGCAAAAAGTGTGGAAAAAATGAGGGTAAAAAAAATTTTTTGGCTGGGGCTGATTCTATTTTTAGGATTCCGGGCATGGTCCCAGGAGCCCGGCTTTGAAGTTTTTTATGGAGAGAAGGATTTTAAAGGAGCAAGATTCACTTATGATTATTTTCTTAACCAGAGCGGGGATGAGATTGCTCTGGAACTTTTTTATCTGACCAAGTCCAAAAAATCCGCAGGAGTTTCCAGGTATCCCTATTATTATGGAATTTCTCTGGAGTTCGCTCAGGCAAGAGGATATGACTATCCCTTTGAAGAAGGGAAGGGGGATTTTGCCAGCTGGTGGTTATTTTTATGGATTCAGGGAAGGATTTTTACGGATGATGAGAAGCCGGTTCGGGGATATTTTGATTTTGGCTCGGGCTTGGGCATTGGAGAGTATGCGGTGAAGGGAGAAGATTTTGACCAGGAATGGTCCCGGCTGGATGTGGTTCAGCTCCGGGCAGGAGCTGGGGTGCAGTTTATTTTGGGCTCGGGCTGGGCGCTGGAACTGGGAGCAGAGGTAAATGGCATTTTAGGGATGGGAGGGGGATTTTTAGACCGCTCGGATTTAGCTCTGGTAGGAGCTCAGGCAGGAATTTCCCTGCTTCGCTGGAAAGAAAAATAATCTGGAGGGGAAGAAATGCCAGAGAAGCAATACCTGATTGATGCCTGGGAGCTGGGAGAGAGCTGGAGGCTGTTTCGGATTATTTCTGAGTTTGTGGAGGGGATAGAGGAGCTTCATAAGATATATCCGGCGGTAAGCATCTTTGGTTCTGCCCGGGTGGGTCCAAATGACCCGATTTATCAAAAGGCTGAGCTGATCGGAAGAAAATGTGCTGAAGCCGGATACGCGATAATCACCGGCGGGGGTGGAGGAGTGATGGAAGCCGCGAATAAAGGCGCAGCAGAAGCCGGCGGGGTCTCGGTGGGAATGAACATAGAATTGCCTTTAGAGCAAAAGCCCAATCCTTATGCCAATGTTCGGCTGAGCTTCCGCTATTTTTTTGTCCGCAAGGTTATGTTTATCAAATATGCGCAGGCATATATTATTCTTCCTGGAGGGTTTGGCACTCTTGATGAGTTAAGCGAAGCCATCACCTTAATTCAAACCAAAAAAATCAAGCCCTTTCCGGTTTTTCTGGTGGATTCTGCTTACTGGAAGCCTCTTTTGGACTGGTTTGAGAGCACCCTTTTAGCCACGGGCAAGATTTCGCCGGAAGATATAAAGATTTTTACCCTGGTGGA
>CAZKMM010000061.1:1703-15134 GCA_964553915.1 uncultured bacterium | reverse complement strand
GTGGAAAACCTTGACGAACTGAGAGAATAAAACCCGGGCAAAATCCCCAGTGCCCTCGCGGTTTTATTCGCCGCAGAGACGCAAAGAAATTAAACCAGGGCTGAAAAACCTTTGCGATTTTCCGGTGGGTGATTTGTTTGAAAATCTCTGCCTCATTGCAGTGGAAAGTTGAGGGATTTTTCCAGCCCCGACAGAAGCATAGTTCAGTATTTGAACCAGTCAGTTCAGATTTTGAACCATCAAAATTGGAATGAGGAGATAGTTTGTTGAAAATAAAGCGGAAAAATTTTGGGGTATGAAAATTTTGCTGGTCAAGATTTTGAACCGGGCGGTTCATTATTTGCACCAATTTTTTATCCGGATAACACAAAAGCGAAATCAATAAGGAGATATGCTCTTTCAGACAACAGATTTTACTCCTCTTTTCCTCGGTTCTAAAATCCTTTGAGGATTTTCCCGAGAAAAAATTCTGGTGGTTAAATTTTTAATCAGGTGATAAACTCAAGAAATTTATTGTACTGGTAGGTGGTCGCAGAAAGGGGTCTGGAGGATAAAAAATACTATCCAGCTTGGTCGGAAAAAGGTGCCGGGACCCCGGTAAAAAACCTTTTGCTGGTAAATTTTTTTAACCGGGAAATTGAATATGATTCTTGGTTTATCTTCTTTTTTCTCAAGGTACTGATACATCAAAATATAATCAATCCCGATTTCTTTAATAAATTCGTCCCTTTTCCCCTGAATTCGGTATTTGAAAAAATATTCCGGTGAGTTCACCAGCCCATCTAAATTAACTGTATCCCGTTCGGTGAAATAGACAATATATCCAGCAGAGTAAGCACCCAGGAGGCTCTCTTTGGGGATATGCCTTTTAATCCAGTCAATGGTCTGGCGATGGAGCTTAAAAATGCTGGTTGCAGAAGAAGAAAGATAAAGATAATAACCGCCCAAAGCCAGAACCAAGCCCACAACCAAAACCAGGCTGGAAAATAATACCCTGCTTCTGGTTGAGAGCTTTAAAATTATTCCCGCAGGCAGAAAAAAGAACAAAATCAACAATGGAATATAATACCATAAGCTCAAGGCATAAGTAGGACTCAGGAAATAATAAAATATGATTGAAAAGGAAAACGCCAGATAAATCAAAAGCACCCGGCTGAATATACCCAGCTTTTCTTTGCACCGGTAATAATAGATAAATACCCCGACCAGCGAAGCTAAAAATCCCAAAGATAAAATGCTCAAATAAATAATATCTCTGGAGCGGAAATACGCTTTAATTCTTCCTGAAATCGGAACCGGATGACCAAAAGCTATCTGGTTATAAATTAGATATGGTGCTCCAACTAGAATCCCCCCTAGAGCAAAGGCAATCGCCAGCTTAAGATTTTTTCTCCAGTTTTTATCCCGAAGCAGGATAAAAACCACTATCCATACAGCAAGCAAACCACCATCAAGACGAGATAAAAATACCAGACCAAAAAACGCCCCCAGCCCAAACCAGCGGAAAAAATCCTCCTGCCCCCAGTTTTTCAAAACAAGCCAGAAGCCCAGACTCAACAAAAAGAAATACAATGATGACTCCATACCGTTTATAAAAACAGAAACTAAAACCGGATTGAGAAAAACCACTGCTCCTGCCAGCCATAATCCCCATCTGTGCTGAAACTGGCTATAAAATACTTTCGCCAAGATAGCAAAACCACCCGCTGTTAAGAGCACTCCCACAACCACTACCGCAATCGCAAAGCTTATTGGGCTCTGGAATAATTTAGCCAGAATAGTCAAGATTATCATCCAGAGTGGATGATAACCATTGGTGGGGTTGATTCCGTCAAAAGTTGAACCCCGCCCTTGAGCAATATTCTGAGCAATCCTCAGATAATAAAATCCATCATCCGGAAAGAGCACCAGCCAGAAATCCCTTTGCAGAAGCGCAAATAATCCCAGGGTAAATCCGCAGAGAAGAAGTGCCCCGATAAAATCATAACCTGACTGCTTTTTTGCCCGCATCTTTAGAACTTATAAAAGGATTTACTTAAATTATCCGCAGAGAGCAAATCAGTAATCAAGACTTCTCAGCAGGTCAAGAGTTTTGGGTGTAGGCTTGCAGGGGGTTTTTTCTGAAGGAGCAGTTCCAGAAATAAAAGCCTCCATCACCACATCTTCACTGCAGGAGCTGGCAAGCAAGCCGGTTTCCTGGTCAATAAGGGCAAATTCTATCCCCTCGGGCACGGGAAAGTCCTGAGCGGGCAGGAGCTTCAAGGCTTCTTTCATAAAAGCAATCCAGACCGGAAGAGCCGCTTTAGCCCCACTCTCGTGCTCACCGAGTGAGCGGGTATAATCATCAAAACCTACCCAGACCCCACAAATCAGTTGAGGAGCATAACCAATGAACCAGGCATCCCGAAACTCATTGGTGGTGCCGGTTTTTCCTGCCAGAGGACGACCAAGAATCCTTGCCCTCCAGCCGGTTCCCCGCTGAATCACTCCTTTTAAAAGACTGGTCATCAGATAAGCAATTTCTGGACTTAAAACCTGCTTGCCCTCCGGAGGATAATTCACTCCGACAATTGAAGGAATCTTTCTTTCCCGAAGCATTTTAAGGTATTCTTCAAAACCGGGCTCGCCCAGTTCTTCAGGAGAGATGGGCTGAATCTTTTCCAAAGATGGAGAGGAAGGCTTTGATTCCTTTTCTTCTCCTTCTGAAAAATCCAGCTCCTCTATCTCCTCGGTCTCCTGCTCGGGCTGATACCTGTGATATTCCAAAAGATTGCCGTCCCGGTCATAAACCCGACGAATAAAATAAGGCTCCACCAGATACCCACCAGACGCAAATACATTATAAGCCCGAACCAGCTCCAGCAAAGAAACCGGGCTGGAACCAAGCGCCAGAGAAAGGTCATCTGCCAGCTTACTTTTTATCCCCAGGCTCCGAGCAAATTTATGAATATAATCAATCCCAATATCATCCAGAATTTTCACAGAAACAGTGTTGATGGATTTTTCCAGTGCCCGGCGAAAAGTTTTGGGTCCCTGGAATCTTCCGCCATAGTTCTCCGGACGCCAGGTAAGAGTTTTCTCTCCTTCCGGAGTTTCTACCTTATAGTCAAAGATAATCGGAGTGTCATAGATAATGGTAGCCGGGGTATAGGTTTTGGTGGGATGAGCTAAAGCTCCAGCGTAAATAATGGGCTTGAAGGCAGAACCGGGCTGACGCCGGGATTGAAGCGGGCGAATCAACTGGCTCAGGCTGAAATCATATCCACCTATTAGCGCCTTGATTTCTCCGCTTCTGGTAGAAAAAGCCAAAAGTCCTGCCTGTGCCTGGGGTTTCTGCTCCAGGCGGAATTTGTAGCTGGTGTCTGATTTAGATTCGGTCTTTTCCAGCACCGATACCCAGATTACATCTCCCGGAGAGAAAACTTCTTCCAGCTCCTTTCTGCTCTCTTTATCTTTTTTTAATGCCCATTCCAGCTCTGGCTGGTCAATCCAGCCTTTGCTTTTCCCTACCGCTACTTTCAGGCGCTGGTTCTTTTTATCCACTTCCAGAACCAGAGCCTGATACCAGTCTTCGCCATTTAAAGCAACCGGACTTTTTACCTCAAAGGATGGGTCTGCTCCTTTTGTTAAAAGCTGAAATCGGTATTTATCTTTAAGCTTGGCTTCCTGCTCGCTTAAGAATTCCTCCCATTTCTCTGAAGAAATTTTCTGAATAGCTCCCCGGTACCCCTGACGGTGGTCTAACCCCTCCGGACCTGCTAAACCCCATCTCACCGCCTGATAACCAGCTCGCTGTAAAGTGAGATTCATTGTGGTAAAAACCCGAAGTCCATCTGTAAGCAGTTTGTCTTTCCCATACCTATCCACCAGATACCTGCGAACCGCTTCTATGAAATAGGCGCTCTCCTTCCAATAAGGATTGGTCTTGAGCTTGATGGTGATTGGCTCGTTCCAGGCTAGTTCGGCTTCTTCTTCAGTAATCATTCCTTCTTCCACCATCCTCCGAAGCACCAGTTTCTGTCTCTTTTTTGCCCGCTCAAAATGGTTGATCGGAGAATAAAGGGCAGGGGAACGAGGAATGGTGGCAAGCAGAGACGCTTCTGCCAGCGTGAGCTGATTAACTGATTTGCCAAAAAACCGCTCCGAGGCTGATTCTATCCCATAAGCACTATGCCCAAAATATATCTGATTAAGATATAGCCAGAGAATCTCATCCTTGGATAGATACCGCTCCATTTTCCAGGCAAGAATCATCTCCTTGATCTTCCGGGTGAGAATCTTTCTTCGGGTCAAACCAAAAAAGGTCCGGGCAAGTTGCATAGTAATGGTGCTGGCTCCTTCCTTAAACTCTCCTGCCTCAATATTATGCCAGAGTGCGCCCAGCAAACGATAAAAATCCAAACCCTCGTGTTCATAAAACCTGGCATCTTCTATAGCTAAGAAGGCATTTATAACAAAAGGGGGAATTTTTCCCCAGGGGACTACCTTCCGGTATTCTTCAGCAAATTCTGCAATCAAGCTGGCATCATCCGCATAAATTTCCGTGATGATTTTCGGCCGGTAATCTTTAAGAGAATAAATCTGGGGCAGACTCCGGCTGAAATACCAGTAAATCCCGGCAAGAAAAAAGACGCCAAGAATAAACCCTGCCAGCCCGCACCAGAGAAGTATTTTAAGCAGTTTTTTATAAACCGGCTTCACTCTTTCCGATTATAATCCCCCTCTTTTGCTTTGCAAACTTTTTAATTCTGAAATTCAAATCCCCTTTCCAGTTCCTGAATTGAAAAAAAATTTAATCGTTGAGAATCTTTTTAGTGGTTTTAAAATGAAGCTTGGCAACCTCTTCCAGCACCTTTTCCCCGTATCTTTCCACCAGCTTTTTCCCACAACTGAGCACTTTCTCTGAAACCCCTTTGGGAAGCTCGAGCTGAAACCGGCGGGATAGCAGGTCTAGCTGTCTTAAAAATTCTGCCCGGGCAAGAATGCTGGCACCTGCTACCGCCAGGTCCTGCTCTGCCCGGGGAGATTGAATCAGCTTGATAGTTTTTCCCTTTTCCATCAGGCGATTGACCAGAACCTCCTTTTTCCCGAACTGGTCAGAAATGGCAAGCTCAACCGGGCTCTTTTCTAAAAGATTTTCAATCACCCGGGAATGCGCCCAGGCAAGAATTTGATTGAGATTACCCATCTTTTGATAGAGCTGATTATACCTCCTCGGAGAAATCACCACCAGATTGTAAGAAAAATTACATTTGATTTCCCGGGCAATTCTTTTAATGGTAGTTTCAGAAATGGTTTTGGAATCCCGAACCCCAAGCCGAACCAGCCTCCATTCCTGCTCTGGCTCCAGAACCATTCCCGCCACCACTAAAGGACCAAAATAATCCCCTTTTCCAGCTTCATCTACACCGATTCGGGACCGGGAGGTTTTTTCCTGGCTGGTCTTAAGCCAGCCCCGAAGATAAAGCTCCTCTGCCAAATCACCCGCCCCTTTTCCCTGAAGCAAAAGCCTGCCCGAGGAATACCAGTTAACCACCGCCTCTTCAAATCTGGCTCTAAAACCAAAAGAGGTCTCTTCAATCACAGTTCCCTGTTCCTCTAAAAACCTTTTAAGTTTTTCCCATTCTGCCTCGGGAAAAGTGAAAGATAAATTTGTAATCTGGCTCACCTTTTTTAATAAGGAAAATCCGCAGGCAGGAAATCTAATTCCCGATGGATTAAAATCCGATGACACCCCGGGCAGGTCCAGACTTTATCTCCCATTAGCACCTCTATATACATCTGGGAGGGAATTCTTCTAAAACAGCTCTGGCAGACCTCATCAATCACCCGGGTTAATGCCGGGTCGCCCAATTTTTGCTGAATCAGTTGATAGGTCTCATAAGCCTCAGAAGGAATCTGAGCTACCAGCTCCTCTCGTTCCTTTTCCTGCTCTGGCACCTGCTTTTTTGCCTGCTCTAATTTTTCTTTTAACTCTTTTTCTTTCTGCTCTAAAATTTTAAACTCCTGTTCAATTTCAGCTTTTAGCTGTTTGATTTTTTCTTCTTCTTGATCAAGCTGGTCATATAAAAGCAAAAGCTCGGTCTCCAGTTGAGAATTCTTTTCCTTCTGCTCCTCTATTTCCTTTAAAGTTGCCTCATATTCCCGATTGCTTTTCACCGTATAGAGGCGGGCACTACATTTCTTGATATGCTCTTCCCCTTCCTGTAAATCCAGTTCTTTCTTCATCCGGAGCTTTTTCATCTCTTCCAGCTTCTTTTTCTCCTGCTCCAGCCTTTCTTTAACTTCTTCTCTTTCCCGCTCCAGCTCCTGCTGATAGTTTTCAAAATTGTCAATAAATTCTCTCATCCGCCTGAGTTTTAAATCCACCACCTGCAATTCCTCAAGCAACTCCAAAAGTTTTGCCAATTTCTCCCTCCTTAAAATAATAAAAAAGGCACCCGAAGGTGCCTTTGAAAAAAATCATCCCAACTCTTTTATAACTTCGCTTCATCTTCTTCCCAATACTTTCCCCAATGGGCCCACCAGGACTCGAACCTGGGACCTACCGGTTATGAGCCGGCAGCTCTACCACCTGAGCTATGGGCCCATTCGCTAAAATATTATAATGATTTTTTTCTCTAAAACAATAGGAAGGCTCAATGCTCAATAAATACCCGAAGTTTCCTTGCCCGGCTGATATGACGAAGTTTACGCAGAGCTTTGGCTTCTATCTGCCGGATTCGCTCCCGGGTAACATCAAAATCCTGTCCTACTTCTTCTAAGGTATGGTCAGATTTCTCCCCAATTCCAAACCGGAGCCTGAGCACCCGCTCCTCCCGGGGAGTAAGAGTGCTGAGCACCTCCCGGGTCTGCCTCTCCAGGTCCTGCTTGATAACTACATCCAGGGGTCCGGGGATGCTATCATCTTTAATTAAATCTCCGAGTTTGCTGTCTTCTTCCTCTCCAATCTGCATCTCCAGACTCACCGGCTCTTTGGCAATCTTCAAAACCTTTCTTACCTTCTCCACCGGCATTTCCATTTTCTCTGCAATCTCTTCCGGGGTGGGCTCCCTGCCCAGCTTCTGAAATAAATACCTGCTGGTGCGAATCAGTTTGTTAATGGTCTCAATCATATGAACCGGAATTCTGATGGTGCGCGCCTGGTCAGCAATGGCTCTGGTAATTGCCTGACGAATCCACCAGGTAGCATAAGTAGAAAATTTATACCCCCTCTGATATTCAAATTTCTCCACTGCCTTCATCAAGCCGATATTTCCTTCCTGAATTAAATCTGAAAAATGCAATCCCCGATTGGTATATTTTTTGGCAATGTTCACTACCAGCCGAAGATTAGCCTGAATTAACTCGTATTTGGCTTGTTGGATTTCTTCCTCTGCCTGTTTGATTTCATCCAAAACTTTTCTCAGCTCAGAGATAGGAAGCTGTGTCTCTATCTCCACTCTGCGAATTTCATTTTTAGCCCGGGAAAGCCTTCTTTTTACCCTTAAAAGTTCTTCCATATTTTTGCCCAGCTGTTTTTCTATCTCCTTTCTTTTCTTCGGGCTTTCTTTAGCCAAAGCCAGCTTCCGATTTAACTCTCCGGTATTTATTTCCAACTCCCGCTCTATGTCTTTAATTCTTCTTTCCGCCCGACCAGCCCGCTCAACCAGTTCTTCTACCCGCTGAATCATCTGCTTTCTTTGTTTTTCACTGAGATTGATTTCCCGGAGCAGTTTAACCAGGTCCTCCCGGCGCCTCTTTACTTTCTGCTCCAGGTTCTTTTTCTCTTTTGCCTTGACTTTCTTTTTCCTGAGTATTTTTTCATCTTCCCGCAACTTCGTATCTAGTCGGGCAATCCGCTTAATGATTTTTTCAAGTTCCTTCCGGCTCTGCCCCGGCTCCAGCTCAAAATCATCACCCGAGCTCTCGGTTAGCTCTTCAAAATCCTCCGGGTCCAGCTCGCCAGCTTCCACCTGTTCCTCCAGCCGGAACCGCTCTCCCCACATAATAATCTCCTGAATGGCAAAGGGACAGCTCACCAGTGCCCGGTAAAGCTTTTTCCTGCCTTCATCTATCCGTCGGGCAATCTCTACCTCTCCCTCCCGGTCTAAAAGCTCATAACTACCCATTTCCTTTAAATACATCCGAACCGGGTCTATATCCGGTGCCCCAACTTCTATTCCAACCGGGGTGGCATCCTCTTCTCCTTTTTTAGCGGTGGTTTTAATATCCTGCTCCTCAGGAGCTTCTTCCAAAACCTTAATATTCATCTCTCCAAACCAATCCACCACATCATCCAGCTGGTCGGAATTGAGGATTTCCTCTGGAAGATACTCGTTCAGGTCTTCATAGGTGATAAATCCCTGTTTTTTCCCCAGCTTGAAGATTTCGTCCAGCCCGTCAAAATCCCTTTTCCTTACCATCCCTTCTCCTCCAAACGAGTAGTCAGCCAAGTTTCTGAGCCATTTGCTGGCGTTTTTTATCAATCAGACGGGATTTTTCCTCTAAAAGTTGCATTATTTTCCCCTCATCTCCCTTTTGAGTGGCTTCTTCTAGAAGGCGATTTAGCTCTTGCTCTTTCAAAGCCACCTCCCGCTCCTTAAGCCGAAAAATAGCATCTTTTATCGCCCTTTGTGCCTCTTCGGGTTTTAAATTTAAAGGCTCCGCAATTGCTCTTCCCAGAATTTGCCTCCAGCTGGTAGAATCCAGGAGATGAAAATAATTACCCGCATCAGCCTTTCCCTGGGTTAAAATCTCCTGAGAGAACCGCTCAACAAAATCACCCAGCTCTGGCTCCAGCATCTCCAAAATCCTTTCCTCCAGCATCATTTTAGCCAGCTCTGGACTCGGATGGCTGACCAGAATATAAATAATGGTTCCCTCCGGGCTAAAAAGAGAGATAATTTCTTTAGCACTAACTTGAGGATTTTCTTTATCCTGGGAAAATCTCTCCCGGGGAACAAGTCGGGCAAGACTGGATTCACTCACCCCACTGAGCTGAGCAAGTTTTTTTAAATAAAGTTCTCGTTCCAGTGCCCTGGGAATATTTCCGAGCATATTCACCAGTTCCCGCAGAGCTTTTCCTCGCTTTGCCAGGTCAGTTCCTGCCCGGCGAATCTCGGTTTCAAGATACCAGTCCAGAAGCCGGGGAGCGGACTTTAAAAGATTTTCAAAGGCTTCTGCTCCCTGCTGGCGAATCAGGTCATCCGGGTCATTTCCCTCCGGCATCAGGACCAAAAACGGAAAAATCCCAACCCGAAGAAAGATTTCCAGTGCCCGGATACTTGCTTTTCTCCCTGCCTCATCTGCATCAAAAACCAGAAAAACCCGGTCAGTATAACGAGCAACTATCCTTGCCTGAGCCTCAGTAAAAGCAGTTCCCAGACTGGCAACCGCTTCCTCAAAACCTGCCAGAGCCAGTTGGATTCGGTCAAAATATCCTTCAACAATAATCGCCCGGTCTTTTTTCCGAATGCTCTCTTTTGCCAGCTCTATTCCGTAAAGGCTCTCGCCTTTTTTATAAATCGGGCTATCTGGCGAGTTAATGTATTTGGGAAGGGAATCATCCAAAACCCGGGCTCCAAATCCCCGAACCCGGGAGAGAAGGTCCCGGATGGGAAAAATCACCCGGTTGCGGAAGCGGTCATAATATCCCCCGGAGTCCCGGGGGAGAACCAGCCCGGCTTCCAGTGCCAGAGCAACTGGCACTCCTCTACCTTTAAGATAATTAAGCAAATTATCCCATCCTTCTGGGGCATAACCGAGCCCGAATTTTTCCATATCTTCTTTTTTCAATCCTCGCTTTAAAAGATATTGAAAAGCAGACTCGCCTTCGGGAGAGAACAGCTTCTGGACATAAAATTTCTGGGCAAGCTGGTTTACCCGGAAAAGCTGGGCATTTTTTTCCTCTTCTTTTTTCAGCTCTTTTTCTTCTGAGACAGGAAGCTGAACCCCGGCTCTTTTTGCCAGCCTCTCCACTGCTTCCGGAAAGCTCAGCCCCTCCATCTTCATCAAAAAAGTAAAGATATTTCCGCTCTCACCACAGCCAAAACAATGATAGATGCCTTTGCCTTCGTGAACCTTAAAAGAGGGAGTTTTTTCCTTATGAAAGGGGCAGAGGGCTTTCCAGTTAGAGCCATCCCGGGAAAGGGAGAGGTAATCAGCAACCACCTCTTTGATGCTCAGTCTGGATTTAATCTCATCAAGTATCTGCTGGGAGAAGTATTTTGCCATTTAGCTTCCGTTCCTGAAATAAAATCTGCTTCGGCTTCCCAGAGCCTTCCCGGCTTTTAACCTGCCTCTGCTTTTTCCTGGAGCTGTTTTTTAACCTCCTCGCTCACGGTTTTGCCATCAGCCCTGCCAGTATATTTTTCTTTAAGGGCACTCATAACTTTTCCCATATCCTTCAGGCTTTTCGCTCCCAGCTCCTCTATAGCCTCACTTACCATTTGCTTAAGCTCTTCCGGGCTCAGGGGCTTTGGAAGAAATTCCTCAATCACCTTGAGCTGGGCTTTTTCTTTTTCCACCAGGTCAACGCGATTTCCTTTTTCAAAGGCAGAGATGGATTCCTGATGCTGTTTTTTCAGTTTGGAAAGCACCTCTAATTCCTGAGCCGGGTTGAGCTTATCCCCACTCTGTTTTTCCCGATATTTCAGGGCGGTGAGAATCTCTCGCAGGGCACTGATTTTGATGGAGTCTTTTTCTTTTAAAGCTTTTTTCAGCTCCGCTTCTACCTGAGCTTGGAGGCTCATTTCATACCCATCAGCCTTTGTTGTTTTCTTAGTTTTTTCACCATTCGCTTGCGGGCGGCAAGAAGTTTTTTCTTTCTTTTTACGCTCGGCTTTTCGTAATGCTCTCGTTTTCTGATTTCACTCAGAATTTGAGCTTTTTCTACCTGTTTTTTGAATCTCCGGAGGGCACTTTCAAAAGATTCTCCCTCCTTTACTTTAATAACCGGCATTGAAAAAATTTCACCCCCTTTACCTAAATCTTCGTGAGCCAACTAACAAAAATTCTTTAATTTTTAAGGATAATAAAAAAGATTGATTTGTCAAGCATTTTTTTGATTATTTTGAGAAATTTTTCAAAATTCTTTCATTTTTTCTTGATTTTTTTAATGATTTCCAGAATTTCCTTCCCAAAGTCCAAAAATGTTTCACATGAAACATTTTAAATTTTTTCTTTTATTTTCAGATGTTTTTAAATCCCCTTGCTAATCTTCCAGCCCTCTGGGGTCTTTTTCAGCTCCAGCTTCTCCTTATCCTGAAATTCCAAAATCCTGCCCTGATGCCAAGCCCGAAGCTGATAATCCTCTATTAAAATTGCCCGCCCACTCAAAAGCTGAATTCTGGGATTTTTTAGCTCAAGCTCTATTTTTTTATAAATTTTAAAGTTTTCCGCCATTTCCTTTAAAACCTGCTCCCTGTTCTTGCCGGAAAAATTATAATCCGGAGCAATAATTTGAGAGAAAAGCCCCAGATTCTTCTCTTTGAGCGCCTGAATTCGCTTCTCCATAAGCTTTAATATCTCATCTTCTTCTTTGGGTGCTCCTGCTAAAATCTGATATACCCTGCTCCCGGAAACTATCTCCCAGCGCTCTGAGTTCCAGCGGAGGGTGAGGGTTTCTTTTTCCTGATATTTCCGGGGCTTGGCAAAAATCATCCCCTGCAAAATAAAGCCCTGCTCAACCTTTGCCTCGGTTCTTTTCAACCGGGAGATTTTCTGTTCGGTTATTTCCAGCACCGGCGCCAGTTTTCCGCTCAGCGATTCCCGGATATTTTTCTGGGCAGTTTCCGGAGGAAAAAACCGGTCCGTATAATCAGAGGCAAAACAGCTCAAAAATTTCCCGGCATCTTTAGAATTTACCGCCTGTTGATATGCTTCCAGCAGGGCTTTCAAATCAGGTTCTCGGTTAAACTCCTGGCAGGAACAGAAAAGGGTAAGGGTTATTAAACCTAAAATAAGGCGGGCATTTTTCATTATTTTTTTTCTGGGATTTTAGCCAGATACTGACTCTTAGGAAATCTGGTTTTCAATTCTTCAAAGATTATCTGAGCATCCTGGGTTTTTCCCATTTTATATAAAGAGATACCTTCCTGAAACAGGGCATATTCAGAATACGAGCTTTCGGGAAAATTACTCCAGGCATAGTGGTATCTCAAGGCGGACTGCCAGTATTGTTTCTTTTTAAAATAAAAGTCCGCGATTTTCACCTCTTTTTCTGCCAGGAGATTTTTTGCCTGTTTGATATATTCTTCTGCCTGAGCTCGAAGAGAGCTGGCAGGATAAAGCTGGATAAATTGTTGAAAAGCCTCCAGGGCTTTTTTTGTCTCGCTCTGGTCCCGAAGGGAATTTTTATGCCTTAAATTCCAATGGCAGAGAGCAAGATTAAAATAAACCTGTTCTGCTCTCGGGTCCCGGGGATGGCGAACTAAAAAGTCTTTATAAGCTTCAATAGCCACATCATATTCTTCCATCTTAAAGTGGCATTCCGCAATGAAAAAATCCGCATCTGCCAGATATTTGCTCAGAGGATATTCATAAAGTAGTTTTTCAAACAGCTCCAGACTCCGCTGATAGCTTCTTCGGTAATAAAAAGGTCGGAGCCAGCGGGAATTTTTATACTTTTCTGCCTGCTTGGGGAATTTCTTTGCCAGCCAGGTCTCCTTACCGTAAAAGTATGCTAAAGCCTCTTGATAAAGCTCTTCTTCACTGGCAATAGGCTTCTTTTTTTTCCAGAAGAATTTTTCTTCCTTGTCAAAAGGAGCTGAGTCTTCTTCCCAGGGCTCAAGAGGTTGGGAAAAACAAAGAAAAGAAATAAATAAAGACAAAAGCAAGAGAAAAATTTTCCGCATTACTCGCCCCGGCTTTTTTCTTCCTGCTCCTGCTCGTTCTTGCAATCTATGCATAAGGTAGCCACCGGACGGGCTTTGAGCCGTTCTAATTCTATGGGCTCACCGCACCGCTCGCAGATGCCAAAAGTCCCATCATCTATCTTTTTAAGAGTCTTTTTGATTTTTTCAATCAACTTTTGCTCCCTATCTCTTACCCGAAGGTCAAAATAAAGGTCTGATTCCTGAGTTGCCTGGTCAGAAATATCCGCGGGAACCTCACTCTCCTCGCTCAGTTCATCCACGGTTCCGCCCAGCTTTTCTTCCAGTTGTCTGAGCTGTTCCGTGAGGATTTTTCTGAATTCCTCCAGCTGTTTTTTGGTGAGTTTTTTGGGCATATCTATAAATCCTCCTTAATGGAAATTTAATTTTTCAAAGATAACATAATTCTTTCTGTTTGCAAGTCAATAGAGCTTAAAGATTTTAAGCTTATGTTTTTTTAAAGAGCTGGTCTGAGTGCAGGAATTGAATAATCAGGCTTTTTATGTTAAATTTTTCTCCCCTGTTATTATGGAAGTATTCAATCAGATACTTGGTCAGATTGATGATTTTTTATGGA
>CAZKMM010000061.1:0-1603 GCA_964553915.1 uncultured bacterium | reverse complement strand
GTTATTATGGAAGTATTCAATCAGATACTTGGTCAGATTGATGATTTTTTATGGAGCTATGTTCTGGTTCTGCTTCTTTTGGGCACCGGAATTTATCTTACCATCCGGATGCGCCTGATTCAAATTCGGGGGCTGGGACACGGCTTCAAAATAACTGCCGGAGTTTATGATAACCCTGAGGATGAGGGAGATTTAAGCCATTTTCAGGCTTTGAGCACCGCCTTAAGTGCCACGGTAGGGGTGGGGAATATTGCCGGGGTTGCCATTGCTATTCAAAAAGGCGGACCCGGAGCTCTTTTCTGGATGTGGGTAACCGCCTTTTTAGGGATGGCAACCAAGTTTACCTCCTGCACTCTGGCAGTGAAGTTCAGGAAAATCAATCCGGACGGCACGGTCTCAGGCGGACCAATGTATTTCATTGAGAAGGGTCTGGGAGAAAGCTGGAGGTGGCTGGCAGTGGCTTTTGCCAGCTTTGCCACCATAGCTACTTTTGGTGCAGGATGTATGGCGCAGGCAGGGGAGCTAGCACGGGCATTTTCTGGTTTAATTGGAACCAGTTATCCGGTGGGAAATTTTGACCTGGTGCGGGTTGGAGTGGGAATATTTGTTGCCTTGATGGTTGGTCTGGTAATCATTGGAGGAATTCGCCGAATCGGAGAAGTGGCAAGCAGGCTGGTGCCGTTTATGAGTGCTTTTTATGTTGGTTCTGCGCTTTTGATTATCTTTTTCAACTGGCAGGCAATTCCTTCTGCTTTTTATCAGATTTTTCATAATGCTTTTACTGGCACCTCTGCGATTGGAGGATTTTTAGGTTCAACTTTTATTTACACCATCCGGATGGGAGTTGCCCGGGGATTGTTTTCCAATGAAAGCGGAATGGGAAGTGCCCCGATTGCTCATGCCACCGCTAAAACTCCGTATCCGGTTCGGGAGGGTCTAGTAGCTCTGCTTGAGCCGTTTATAGATACCATCATCATCTGCACAATGACCGGGCTGGTAATTATTCTTACTGGTGCCTGGACCGGTCCCGGTGAAATCGGCGGGGCAGAGCTTACCGCTCACGCCTTTGGAGCTGGCTTAGGAGCAGTGCACGGAATCTTTCACCAGAGCCAGCTGGGAAGATTGATTGTTACCTTTGGGGTGATTTTGTTCGCTTATTCCACTGCGATTGCCTGGTCTTATTATGGAGATAGGTCAATCAGCTATCTTTTTGGACTAAAAGCGGTAAATCCTTACCGGTGGGTGTTTTGTATCTTTCTGGTGGTAGGAGCAAGCATCAAGATAGATTTGGTCTGGAACCTGTGCGATATAATGAACGGAATGATGGCACTGCCCAATCTTTTCAGCCTCTGGCTCCTTGCTCCGGTGGTGAAAAGAGAGCTTGATGCCTATCTTCCCAGAATCCCGGAATTTGAGCGGGAGAGAAAAGCGAGGAGAGGATGAGAATTGCCCTGGTTGGATATCGGGGCTCAGGAAAGAGCACCGTTGGCAAAATCCTTGCGGAAAAGACCGGCTGGGAGCTGGTCTGTCTGGATGAGCTGATTGAAAAGCGAGCAGGAAAAAGCATTCCCCAAATAGTTGAGCAGGAGGGATGGGAGAGATT
>CAZKMM010000060.1:0-15287 GCA_964553915.1 uncultured bacterium | reverse complement strand
AAAAACAAATGGTGGAGCTGAGGGGATTCGAACCCCTGACCTTCTGACTGCCAGTCAGACGCTCTCCCAGCTGAGCTACAGCCCCACTGGTTATTGATTATAAACCGAGAGAAGCTCTTGTCAAGAGAAGAAGCTCGAAACCTAAACCGCATTTGCTGCGAGCAGGGAGGATTTGCCAGAGTTCTTTAGAGGGTCATCTGATTTTATGCTTCTTTTTTCCTGCTAAAATTATTGGGAAACTTTTTGGGAGGTTGAGATGTATCTTGCGAGCTGGAGCGGGGGCAAAGATAGCTGTCTGGCACTTTATTATGCAATTTTGGAGGGGTTGGAGGTTTCTCATCTGGTGAATTTTATTTCAGAGAGATATAAGCGGGTGAGCTTCCATGGCACCGAGGCAAGGTTAATACAGCTTCAGGCACAGGCTCTGGGAATTGAGCTGGTTCAGAAAGAAACCTCAGGCTATGACTATGAGCAGGTGTTCAAAAAGACAGTTTCCGAGCTTCTGCCCAGAGGAATCAAAGGAATGGTCTTTGGAGATATTTATCTGGAGGAACACAAGCAGTGGGTGGAGCGGGTTTGTTCTGAGCTGGGAATTACTGCTTTGGAACCGCTCTGGTCTCGCCCTCCCCGGGAGGTGTATCTGGATTTTTTGGAGAAGGGTTTTGAGGCAATTTTAATGAGCGGAGATGCGGAGCTATTTGGTGAAGAATGGCTGGGCAGGAAGCTGGATTTAAAATTTCTTTCTTATCTGGAGGGGAAGGGGATAGACCCCTGCGGTGAAAACGGCGAGTATCATACTCTGGTGGTGGGTGGTCCGATTTTTTCCCGACGGATTAAAATTTTAAAAGCCCGTCCGATTTTAAGAGAAAAAAGATGGTATCTGGATACCATCAGTTATTCCCTTTGATTATTGCTGGATTGGAAATTGTTTAGGAAATGATGCAAAATAATTTTACAATAAAAAGATATTGATTTCTGGTAGGATTTAGCAGAAGAGCGGAATGAAAACATAATATTAAAATATTTCAAATATTGACAATTTAAAAAAGAGCATCAAATAAGAAATAAGGAGGAAAAATGAATTTTCAGGAAAGAAGAAAATATCCCCGAATCAAGCTAATTACCAAGGTGGCGCATATCAGGGAGGACAAATTCCATTATTTTTATTCTCGGGACCTTTCCGCAGGGGGAATTTTCCTGGAGACCGACCATCCCTATCCAGTAGGAACTGAGTTGGGGCTGGAATTTCCCCTTCCTGAGGTTAGCGAGCGGATTCGGGTAAAAGGAAAAGTAGTGCGGGTGGTGGAGACCTCGGAGCAATATAAGGGCAAGACTCCGGGTATGGGAATTAAATTTGAAGAGATGGATTCTGAGACTTCGGCTCTGCTGGCAGATTTTATTGCCCGGGAACTTGCTAGACAATGAAGGGAGAAGAGAAGAAGTGTATGACCTGGCGATTTTAGGAGCAGGTCCTGCCGGGCTCACTGCTTTCTTATCTAGCATAGAGATATGCGGTAATGGGAGTTCCCAAAGTGGTGATAAGCGATGCGGTGGAGTTCGTTGGTGCTCTTCCAGAAATCGCCTTTGTCCAGCACCTTTTAAGTGCTCAGGAAAATCTCAAAAACTAAAATCTTAAATCAGATATTTTTAACACAAATTCTATAACTATCTGATTAGAGGCGAAAATAAATCTACTAATTCTTGCATTTTTTATTCAAAATTTGTTAAAATAAATCTAAATGGATAAAAAATCAGTAATTTGGTTTTTAATTTTTGGGGTTAGTTTTTTATTATCTCATTTAACAAAAGCTCAGGATACTTACCAGCCTGACCTTTATCCTTTTATCCATGACCCAATTGTTGAGGTTGGAGAGAATTTTTGCATTGAGCTTAATGTTGCAGAGAAATATTTCCCTAATCTTACTGCTTATTTTAATGGAAAGCCGGCAAAGGTTGATGAGGATGTCACTTTGGGATGTGCTACGGAGGGGTGCGTTTGTTTTAAAGTTCCAGAAGGAGCCGGGGAGTTTCATTATCCGCCTTTTTATTTAACCCTCCAATCTGGTAGTACAGTATATAAAGGTCCACCGGTTCCATTAAAAATTATTAGCGGTAATGAAATTGCCTGGAAATTTAGTCCATCTAAATTGCCAGAAATTCAAGATGGACAGACCGCTTTTGGAGTTCTTTCCTCGGGTATGAGTCAAAGCTATAGATTATCTCTTTCCCGGCGGTCATTAGTTAACCTTAAAGCAATGGCTTATGATGCTTTGCATAACCGAATAATATATTCAGGAGGCAAACCAGACCTGAAATTAGAAATAATAGACCAATATGGAAATGTGGTAGCAGAAAATGACAATTCAGATTCTTCTCTAAATTCCTCTTTTAAAAATCTGCTTCTTAAAGCGGGGAGCTATGCTATTTCGGTTCGGCGAAAAGATGAAGGAGACCGGATGGAAGGTTTTTATGCACTTAGGCTGGATTTAGAGAAAGCGCCTTATATAATTTCCCTTGCTCCTGCAGTGGGTTTACCCGGAGATATTATCACGATAGAAGGATGTAATTTTACTTATAACCGGGAGAAATTAAAAATAGAATTTGCCAAGGATAATTTTTCTTTTCCGGCTAAAATCACCACTGCTTTTGCAAGCAGTTTGCGGATTGAAGTTCCGGATATTAAGGCAAAAAAAGGTGAGGGATACTTGGTTAAAATAACCAATTTAGAAACCGCTCTCAGCACTGAAGAGCCCTCCGTTGAAGAAAATAACCAAAATGCAATATTTTATTTTCTTGACCGGCTTGGAGATATTCCAGAATCTGCGGTTGGAGCAACCAAGCTAGCTGAAGAAAAAGTGGGTTATGGAGTGGTGGGAGAAGGGCGAGGAGATTATATATTTGATTATCACCTTGCGCCTGGGTATCTGGAAATAAAAGCATCTTTATTCACTTATAGTGGTCAGCCAGCTAGAAATATTCAACCCAAAATTAAGGTTCTTGATCCCTTTGGAAGAGAAGTCTCTTCTTATCAAGAAATAGAAGAAGACTCGTTAAGAGCAATTTTTATTTTAACTGAAGATGGCTGGCATAAAATTTCTGTTCAGACAATACCTCAAACATCAAAACCAGTTCTCTATAAAGTAAGCTATTCTTTGGCGATGGATTATAAGCCAGAATATAAGGTTGATTCAGTGGCAATTGTCTCTGGGAACTGGCAAATAGTTCAAGCTCCAATTGATCGGTATTACCTAAACGAAAAAATTGCTACCCTTTCGCCGTTAGAGATAAAAGTTAGTTATAAAGGAAATCCAGTTCCTAATGTGCCAGTTATCTTCCGCCCTCCCCGGATTTCCTGTCCCCGAGGAGAGAGAAATACTTCTCCGTATAGGAAAGAGAGTATTTTAGTTTTTACAGATAAAGATGGAATTGCTCGAGTTTCTTCTTACCCAATTTTTCAAGCTCCTGTGATAGGCAGAATATATGCCTATCCGTTTAATTATTTAAAACTAAAAGTAACATTTCACTATATATCTCTTCCTAAAATTTCTGATGGATATTTTCGGATAGGAAATACTTGTTCATCTTCTCCGGGAGAGGATTTTTTTGAGGTGCAAGATTTAAATATGACTTTTATTCCATTTAATTTTTACCCGGAAATGGGTGAAGAATTAAAAGTGTATGTAATGGTCTGGGACCGGGATGGCAATCCGGTTCCGGGTGTTAAAGTAAAGATAGATTTGCATAATTTTAATTCAGACAACTATCAAGGAAAAATAATTCAGGATTTTACTAAAACAGATTCTCATGGATTAGCTTATTGTATTGTTCAAACTTCATATGTCACAGATAAAAAACTATATCCCGTAGCAGGAGGAATATATCCTTCAAGGGGCTTCAATCATTTTATAAGTGCTAGTTTAAAAGATAAAATCAAAGCTTCTTTATACTTTTTAGTTATCCCACAATAAATTTATAAACATTCTCCAGTTCATTATCTTCCCAGCGGAGGTTTAAGATAAGTTTATATTCTCCCTGCCAGTGGAGGGAAAGGATGGGGTTGGCAAGTGCCTGAGCCGGGCAGTCTGGCTCCAGCTCCAGCTCAAATTTTTCCTGATAAAGCTCCTCCTGAATCGGAGAGATAATCTTTGCGGAAAGCTCTATTTTTACCGGATGGTTTAAATCATTAACCACCAGAATCGGCACGGGAAGTTTTTGTTCCAGCTTATATTTAGGGCGGTCAATCAGGACAAAGGCATAAACCGGGCTGAAGGCTTTTTTCAGCTGATAGTATGAGCTTTTCGGCTCTCGCCAGTAATCCACCACTGACCACTGGATACTGGGATTGGGCTCAATAAAATTAAAGGCAATGGCTCCTCCGCAGGGGCGGTATTTTAAAAAGCGGAGTCGGTCAATATAATACCGGTTAACCTCGCTTTGCCAGTCCTGAGTTGCCTGAATATAGCTTTTCAGGTCCGGGTATTTTTTTGGAGGAACATATTTTTTTAAGAGCCAGGGCTGGGCAAGATATTTTTCTGCCAGCTCTTTCCAGTTAAGATTTTTCAGGTCATCCGGGACAAATTTGATGGCATTTTCATAATCGGGAAAGGACTGAGCCCCAAACTCGCTCACCAGTTTAAGTCGCTGGGGGTTTTTCTTCACCCAGTAATTGAGCCAGTGAAGGGGACCAAAATACCAGCCATGATAGCTATGAGCATCTCCGTGGTCTTTTCTGAACAGCCCCCGCTCGCCCGAGCAGAGCAGAGAGGGACGGAAGGGGTCTAGGAATTTGGCTTTTTTAAGCAGTTGTTTATCCAGCTTTTCCCGGTTCCAGCTGTAAATTAAAGCGGTGCTGGCAAATCTGAGCCAGTCAGTAATTTTGGGTCTGCGCTCAGTGGGCGGAGGCTTAATCGGCTCATTATGCATACACCAGATAACTACTGAAGGATGATGGCAGAGGAGCTTAAGCATTTCCTCCAGCTGAAATAGGGCTTCGGGAAGAATGCTTTTATCATATCCCCACTGGAGGGGAAAGTCCTGCCAGAGCAGGATTCCTTCCCGGTCTGCCAGCTGGTAAAATTCTGGTTTTTCAATATGAGCGTGCACCCGAAGGATATTAAAATTAGCTTCTTTTGCCAGCTGAAGGTCTTTTTGATACCGCTCAGGGGTCATTGCCCGGATTTTATAATCCCCGGGAGCATAATTATTTCCCTTGAGCCAGATTCTTCTTTCATTCAAATAAGCAATATAATCCCGCAGGGCAAAGGTGCGCACTCCGAACAGGCACTGGTAAGAATCTCCCGAAGTCCCATCTGAACGATTAGCCTCTATTTTTAGCTGATATAAATTCTGCTCGCCCTGGTCCCAGCTCCACCAGAGCTGATACTCCTTCAAATTAAACCAGTAGCGATATTCTTTTACTCCGCTTCCCTTGTAAACCGTCCATTCCTTTTCCACCCCGGGACCATTATGATTTTCCGGCTGGAGAGAAATTTTTACCTTCATCTCTTCCTGCTGGCGGGAATCAAATTTTACCCTACCTTCTATCCGGGCATACTCCGGATGGAGATAAAGGGTGTAAAAAAACGGGTCAATGATGGCAATCGGACCCGAGGAAAGGATTTCTATCGGGAGCCAGATTCCCCCCGGGTTCCAGTCCCGATAAAGGCAGTCCCAGTGTCCCCAGACACCAAGAATCTGCTTTTTTCGGTTCTTGTCCGGCTCGGAAAAACAGGAGACCTCCAGCAAAAGCTGGTTTTCTCCATTTTCTAAAAGCTCGGTAATTTCAAATAAGGCAGGGACAAAATATCCCTGATTTGCTCCCAGGCGAAATCCGTTTAAATAAACTGCGCACCAGTAGAACACTCCGTTGAGTTTCAGCCAGTATCTTCTTTCTGGCTCGGGCGAGAAATTAAACTTCTTTTTATATACCACCCGACCAGTATAATTTTTCAGTTCTTCCAGCTCCTGCCAGTGAGCCGGGATTTCCTGCTTCAGCCATCTGCCGGATTCATAATTTCCATCAAACCTCTCTACCGGTTTTAATTCCCATTCTCCGCCCAGTTCCAATTCTTTTTTCATTTCATAACCTCTATTCCAATAAATTCTACCCGGTCGCCTGGGTTCAGCTGGTGCTGGTCGGCAAAGCCGGCTTTTACTTCTAAAATATATTTGCTTGGCTGGTTAATTCCTACCCGGACTCTGCTTTCCGGTAGAGTTTTCTTGACAATTCCTTTTATTTTTAAATCTTCTCCGATAAAAATCAAATCTAAACTAAACAGGGTGTTCTTCATCCAGAAATAGTGAAACCCAGAATAAGGCATAATAAAAAGCATTCCCTGATTTTCCCCTAAAGCCTCCCGATGCATTAAGCCCCGCTTCCTCTGCTCCTCAGTGCGGGCAATCTCCACCTGAAGGGGGATTTTTTCTCCTTTTTGATTACAAATGACCACCTGCGGGGAAGGGGAAGATGCAAAAGAGTCCTGGTTCTTTTCTCCTTTGGGTGTTTCGCAGGATATAAAGATTAAAATCGTCAGGAACAGGATTGTGAACCTTGCTGAGAAGAAATCCATCCGCCTCTGTTTCTCCTTCGTTTAATTTAAATTTTTCCCCAAATCCATAACACAAATTTAAATTTAAATCTAGCCCCGGGCATAAGTAAATCAATCGTTTTTTACAACATTTGCTCATTTTTTTAGCTTGGCTCGTTGCAGAAACATCCTAATTCCTGAGGGGGATGGGAAAAAAATTTTTTTCATAGATTGAATTTGCTGGACTTTTCCAGCCCGAGTTGAAAAAGGAGGGTTCTGTTGTTAAAGTAAAAAAGCAGGGAAGAATTATGATAAAAAAATTTCGACTTTTCCTCCCAGATGAAAAAAGCACCGGTAAGAGACCCGAATGCCAGATTCAGAATTGGACCGGAAAGGGGAAAATTTTAGAATGAAAACCCGAGAGCTATTAAGAGTCAGTGGTTAGTCAGCTTATCCGCGCGGCTTTGAAAATTAATAAATAGAAGGAGGTTTTTTTCAATGCGTAGTTCCAGTGAGTATCGTGAATCTTTAAGGAAGATGAGACGCAATGTGCGAATGGGTGGTAATCTAATTGACCGGGACGATGAGACGATGGAGCCGGTAGTTAACATTTTATCTGCCACTTTTGATTTTGCGGAAAAAGAGGAGCATAAGGATTTAATGACTGCCACTTCTCACCTTACCGGTGAGAAGATTAACCGCTTCACCCATATTCATCAAAGCAAAGAAGACCTTCACAAAAAACAGGATATGACCAGATGGATATGTCAGCAGGTTGGGGGCTGTGTTATGAGGTGTATGGGAGTAGATGCTTTAAATGCTCTTTCTGTAATTGCCTATGAAGCTGATAAGTTAAATGATAATAATACTGAATACTATAAAAACTTTCTCAAGTTTGCACAGAGGTTCCAAAGTGAGGATCTGGTGGGCTGTTGTGCCCAGACTGATGTTAAGGGAGACCGGAGCAAGCGTCCCCACCAACAGGCAGACCCGGATTTATACCTGAGGGTGGTGGAGAAAAAGAGCGATGGAGTCGTGGTGCGGGGAGCGAAAGCGAGCATTACTGTCTCTGCTCAGGCGGAGGAGATTTTTGTTATTCCGACCAGGTTTCTTACCCCGGAAGAAAAGGATTGGGCGATTGCATTCGCCATTCCCGGAGATTGGGAAGGCGTAACCCATATTGTCCGGGCTTCTACCCCGAGAAAAAGAAAATACCTCAAAGGAGGTTTTGAATCTGGAATGAGCGAATCCCTGATTATATTTGATAATGTGTTTGTTCCCTGGGAAAGAGTATTTCTCTGCGGAGAGCATCTGCTTGGGGGGATGCTCGCCCTGCTTTTTGCCCTGTTTCATCGGCATTCTTATACTGGCTGTAAGCCCGCGGTTTGCGAGTTATTGATGGGCTTGGTCGCTTTAACCGCAGAATACCAGGGAATTGCCAAGGCTAAACATATTCGGGACAAGCTTGCTGATATGATTATGACCGTTGAATTGGTTTATGCCGCAGGCTATACCTCTTCTGATTTAGCAGGTCCTGAGATTGGCGGACAGAAAGTCGGTCCGGGCACTTACATACCGAATCCGGTTTATGCTAATGTTGGTCGGTGCCTGGCTGGTGAAAAGGTATATGAGGAGTTGAAAGTTTTAGCTGAAGTTGCAGGCGGACTTCCAGCAACCCTCCCTTATGAAGGAGATTTCTTCGCTCCTGAGACCAGAGACCTATTGCATAAATATATAATGCGTAATCCTGATATTTCCGCGGAAAATCAGCACCGACTTTTCAGGTACATCTCGGACCTCCTTTGTTCTGCTTATGGAGGCGCTGCGTCGATCGGATTACTTCATGGAGGAGGCTCGCCGATAATGGAAAAAATCGCTATCACCGGTCAATATGATATAGAGGCAAGGAAAGATATGATTAAAAAATTGGTCGGAATAAAGGATTGAGAGAGGTTATAAACCGGTAAGGTTGGATAAACCGGTAGATTGTTCTGCGGAAATGGACGGGCACTTTGCATTATCTTCATAAGGAAATAAGAAGCCAATTAGAGAATTCATTGAAATGGTGTGGTTCTTGGCTGGCAGAGGATAGTTAGGTAAAAAGTTAAAAAGTTGAACCGCCTGCCTGAAGCATAGATTTTTGGATAAATCTGGATGCCTGATTTCTTGAAGCTTTTAAAGATGCTTTTCCATCCAGTGGAAGAGGAACTCAAAGACCTCTTGTTTTTCCGGTTCATTGAACATCTCGTGGTAAAAACCTTCCCAGATTTTTAAGGTTTTGTCCGGGCTGGAAACCTTTTGATAAAACTCTCTGGCTCCCTCCGGCACCACCAGACCATCTGCTCCGGATTGCATAATTAGAATCGGGAGGTTAAGTTCACCAGCCCGTGCCTGTGCCTGGTCTATGGCAGAAACAAAGCAGGTAAACCAGCGGGCACTCACCCGGTCGTGAACCAGAGGGTCTTCAATATATTTTTTTACCACTTCCGGGTCCCGGCTGACTAAATTCGGGTCAAGCCCGTTGCTCATAGTAATGCCGGGGAGCGCCCGGGAAAAGAACCTGCCCAGAGCCAGCTTGATAGGACTGGCATCTATTTTAACTTTTAGAGCCGGGCTGGAGAGAATCAGAGCAGAAAAATCCTCCGGGTAGGTGAGAAGATAATGCACTGCAATCAGTCCGCCCATACTGTGCCCGATTAAAAAGAGCCGGGGAGCAGAATGTCGCTCCAGGGTCTGGTCCCGGAAAATTTTGTAATCTCTGAGATATTCATCAAAACTTTTGATATGCCCCCGCTTTCCTCCGCTTTTTCCGTGCCCCCGGTGGTCGGAACCAAATACTGAAAAACCCCTTTCCACCAGAAACTGAGCCAGATGCTCATATCTGCCAATATGCTCGCCCAAGCCGTGAGAGATAAAGACCAGTGCCCGGGGCTCGGCTTTTGTAAGCCATCCCTGCCAGTAAATTTTGGTGCCGTCAAAACTTTCTATAAATCCGCTTTCTTTCATTTATCCTCCTGCCATCGGCATAATTAGAGAGATTTCATCTCCATCTGAAAGCTTTTGCTTCAAGCCCTCTTTTAGGTCCATATTTTCGCCATTGAGCAGAAGCACTGGCGGAGAAGGGAGCCTGAGCATCTTTTTAAAAAACTTTTTCCCCAGTTCCTGTTTCCGGTCTAAATAATCAAAAAGTTCTTCTGTGCTGATTGATTCTTTTTCTGGCTCCACTTCCAGCACCCGATTAACCAGCTTACGGTCAACCATTCCAGCTATTTTAATTTTTACTTTCATTTAGCCATAAAGGTCTTTGATTACTTCATCCAGTCCCAGTTTTTTCAGCACCTCTTTTTTAGGCTTGCCGGTTTCCGGGTCCCAGCCATAGGCTTGATAAAAGAGTTTCCGGGCGGTGTCCATATCAAGGGTGACTCCTTTATGAGGTCCATATTCCAGAGGCGGGTCGCCGTATGCCCGTCCGGTCATCTTAAAATCTTTGGGCTTGATTCCCTCCCGGATATTAAAGCTGTGGCGAAGGGTTTGGATTCGCTCTGCCACAGTTAAATATTCCTCTGGGGATTTGTTCCAGCCAGTTGCAGCATTGAGCCATTCAAAAATCGGGGTTTTGGGTCCCATTCCCATTCCAAACAGGCACATTCCCACCCCATTAAGTATCTGCATTAGTTTGGAGTTGAGTACCTGATTGGTGATTCCGGCTCTGGTGTCAACCCGTTCTTTTCTGCTGGTTAACATTTTGACTGGCTGGGCGGATTTAAAGAACCGGTCTATGCCCATCAGCTCCTGCCAGGTGTAGCTGGCAATAGTATGCCGACCCGGGGTGGGCTCGCACTCATAGGCAATGCCATAGCCCGGGTCAAATTTCGGGTCGTGCATAGGCAGTTCCTGTCCGCCGGCGTGGACTGCCCATTTTTCCGAACCTTTTCCCAGCTTCTCACTTGCCCGCTTCACTCCCTCTGCCAGAATGTCTCCGATTCCTTCCCGATTGATAATCATCTCCACCAGTCGGATGATCGCCTTACCATTGCCCCAGTTAAGCTCCAGCCCGCCAGTATCTTCTTTGGTAATTACTCCCTGCTCATAACACTCTATGGCAAAGTTTACCACGCCCCCGCAGGAGATGGTATCCACTCCTCCGCGATTGCAGAGGTCATTTACCTTGAACAGAGAATAAAGGTCATCAGTCAGGGTCATAGTGCCAAAGGCACAGAGGGTTTCATATTCCGGCTTGTGAGATTCCTCTAAAGGATAGGGTCCTTCTTTTACCGCAACGATCCCCCCACAGCGAATCGGGCAGGAATAACAGCCGTATTTTTTTACTTCAAATTTTAAAACCGCATCATCACTGATTTTGCTGGAACGGTCTAAGGGGAAATCTTTAAATCCCGCCCCCTTCCAGTTCTTAACCGGGCTATCCCCGTTTTCTGCGCTCATTGCGGTAACGCCCATTGTTCCATACTTTTTCAGAACCAGCCTCCAGAGGTCGCCGGGATTTCTGGTTACTGCCGGACCACTCCGAGCCATTTTTCCCACAATTCGGAAGAGCCGATTATTGATAATTTTCATCATAAAATCTGCCCGGTTCAGGGCTTTATTAAATCGCTTGGTAATTTCTTTGATTTCGTCTGGATTGTTTGTCTCCACCTTTTTCTTTCCCCGAACCACAATGGCTTTGAGCTTTTTGGAGCCCATCACTGCTCCCAAACCACTGCGAGCCGCATATCTTCCTTTGTCATTACTGATTCCCGCAAAGCGGACCAGCTTTTCCCCAGCAGGACCTATGCAGGCAATTTTAAATCGCTTGCGCTCATCCCCCAGCTCCTTGCGGATGAGGTCTTCTGTCTCATAGCAGTCTTTTCCCCAGAGCTGGCTGGCATCTTTGAGCTCAACCTTATCGTCATCTATCAGTAAATAGACCGGCTTCTCGCTGATGCCGGTAAAGAATATTCCATCAACTCCTGCCCGCTTGATGGCTGGAGAAAGGTCTCCTCCACAGTTGGCATCTCCCCATCCACCGGTGAGTGGACTTTTGGCGCAAACCATCCATCTGCCAGTGAAAAGACTGCCGGTGCCGGTTAAAAGCCCGCTCATAAAAGCAAGGATGTTATCTGGTCCCAGAGGGTCTGCTCCGGGTGGAATTCTCTCGTAGAGAATTTTAACTGCCAAGCCATATCCGGAAAGGAAGTTCTCATAGACTTGATCCGGAATATCCTCATATTTGATTTCTTGTTTGGACAAATCCACCCAGAGAATCTTTCCCATATACCCTTTTCCCATCACTCTTCCTCCTTTTCTTTTCTGGGGAAATAAAGTTCGGTTTTTTCTGAAGGCTCGGGTGGTGAAGGTTTTATTTCCGAGATAACCTGCCCTGGAATTCTTTTCATTGTTCTTTTGGTTGCAAACCTTGGCTCAAAAATCAAAACCCCGACCAGACAGCCCAGTGCGGTCATTATAGCAAAAATTAAGAGGGAAAAAAAGCTTGAGATAAGGATAAGCAAAAATGGATGAGCCAGCATTGATGCAAGCTGTTCCAGGAGTTGCTCCACTTCTGGCGGAGGCTCCATTCCCCGAAATTGAAAGCTCTGCTCAAGAGAATACCTGAACGAGCCAGGATAAAGATAAACCCTAAATGCCTGAAAAAATGAAAAAATTGCTCCTCCGGTCAAACCGCTGAAAAGCCCGACCAAAAAGCCCTGCCCATAATCCACCGGCTCCTCTGCCCATTTGCATAAAAGCCAGGCAGAGAAAATTCCCCCGGCAATGGTCCAGAGGCAACAGCAATTCCCGACAGATAAAAACGGAGCCGAGCTTAAAAGCCCAATCCCCAATCCGCTGATAAGAAAAATTTTTAAGAAATGCTTCTGGTTTGCCATTTTTTCTCCTTAAAGGCTCCCAGCTGGTCTGAACCTATCCCCAGAAGCCATCCACCGACAAATCCAAATCCCAAGCCAAAGATAAATCTGAGCCAAGAAGGGCTTGAGACCAGCCCGAGCCAGTTCACCAATCCATCTCCTGCCATAATCAGAATTGGCACTAAAGCCAGCTGAGAAATTTTAGGTGAAAAAATTATAAAAAAGATTATTCCCAAAAGCAATCCCAGGTAAATTCCGGTGCATCGGGCACAAACCGCAAGCTGGACTCCGAAAAGATGAAAACTACGGGAGTTAATTTGATGGCAGAATGGGGAAAAAATCAGATATGAAACTCCCGCCAGCTCTTTTTTCCCTGTCTTAGTGGCAAGAGAAGGTGATAAATTCATCAGATTGAGCAAAATCAAAAGCAGTCCCAAAACTAAAAGCCGAAACCGAATTTTCATCTGATTTCAAGCTTAAATTAAATTTTAAAGGAAGTCAAAAACTTAATTGAGGTGGTTGTAATTTTTCGGGATGATTTCCTCTTCAACTGGATTTCTTTACTAGAGCTTAGTTTTATTATAAAATAATAAAAGTGAATTTAAAATCCATTTCTTCCCGGCAAAATTCCTTGATTTATTCTTTAACAGTAATCTTTGTGGTGGCAGACCTTTATGCTCTTTTTGAAGTGATTTTCTCTGGAGTTCCTCATCAATTTTTTACTTTGGTGAGTAAAAACTTTACTCAGTTTGATTTTCAGTTTATCCTAGATACTTTTGTCAGCCGGCCGATCCGGCTAAATCTTCTTTTATTCACTACTTTGGCTGGGGGAGTGATTTCTATTTTGACTCCATTTCTTTTTTGGAAAAAGACAAGAAGCTGGTTATGGCTTGAATCTCGGATTATTTGTTTAGGGGTTTTTCTTTTGCTCGGCTTTTCTACTGCAATTTATCTTGCTCATATTTATGCTACGGGAAATTTTAAGATTAAAGTTTTTAGCTTAATAAGCGTGGGATTTTTTTATTTGGTCTGGCTGGGAAATTTATATTTAATTTTTCATTTTACTCATTTTAGATTTTTGGATTACCGAATAATATTATTTTCTTCTTTAGGGATTTTTAGAAGTCTGATTTTTTTACGAAGCTTTATTTTCAGTAATTATTCTTTTACTCCTTCTTTAATAGTAATGTTCCTAATTTTATGTTTGATTAGTCAGTTGGTTGCTCTTGGAGTGGGGGTCTTTTTTAGCTGGCTGGCGGAGAACTGGAGATTCGGGATCAGGCTGGGAAAGGCTTTAGCGATGGTGGTGCTCGGGCTTTCGCTCTGGAATCTTTCTCTTCCTCCACGACAATGGCTTAAAATTTATTTTCAGAGATTAAGTTTATCTTCCCTTTTTCCTTCGGCGGGAAAGAGCGAGGAGATATTTAGAGGACAATTAAAACAGCCCGCTCCAAATGTAATCTTAATTGTTTTGGATACGGTTCGGGCAGACCATCTCTCCCTTTATGGTTATCCCCGCAAGACCACCCCGTTTCTGGAGTGGTTAGGGAGACGCTCGGTGGTATTTGAGAGAGCTTATTCTGCTTCTCCTTGGACAGTGCCAAGTCATGCCAGTATTTTCAGCGGGCTTTTGCCTTCGGAACATTTTTGTAATTATGAAAATTTGAGACTTTATTCTGGGGTAAAGACCTTAGCGGAAAAGCTCCGGGAGCAAGGTTATATTACTATGGGTTATAGTAATAATCCCGGGGTTAACCGTTCTGTGGGGTTAGCTCAGGGATTTGACCGCTTTGTGGAGGGAGGAACAGTTTATACCTTCAAATATAGTGGTTCTATTATCCACTGGCTGTCAGTGGTTTTGCTTCGTCCGGAATTGATGATTGATAGTGGAGCCAGGCTCACTAATTTAACTCTGACTAAATGGTTTTGGCGCCTATCTCAGCAGAAGCGACCATTTTTTCTTTTTGTCAACTATATGGAGGCACATCTTCCTTATCCCAACAATCTAGAAGCCTTTAAATTTTTTCCTGAACCGAAAAAAGCCAAAAAGCTTTATTCTAATTTTCAACTGGAATGGTATCGGCTTAATTGCCAGGCAGAGATAGATGCGAGAACTAAAGAAATTGCAATTAATCGTTATGATGGTGCTATTTATTATCTGGACTTAATGCTTTCTCGTCTTTGGGAAAAGCTCCAAAAATTTCATCTTCTGGATAATTCTATCATCATTATTACCAGTGACCATGGAGAGATGCTTGGAGAACACAAATTTTGGGGACATACTTATTTTCTTTGGGAACCTTTACTCCGAGTTCCTTTGATCATTTATTATCCTAAATTGCTTTTTCCAACTCGAATAAAAACTCCTATCTCTTTGGTGGAATTAGCTTTCATTATTCAAAATCTTGCTTTGGGAAAAATTCCTTATCAGTTGTCTCATCCTCGCTCAAGACCAATTTTAGCCGAGGTATTTTATCCTCATCTGGTTATTGATCTTTTAAAAGATTTTTGCTCTTCTACTCAACTGAAGCAGTTCCAAAGAAGGAAAAAAGCACTCATTGATTGGCCTTATAAACTAATCTGGGATTCGCAGGGGGATGACCTGCTTTTTAATCTTGAATCTGACCCAGAAGAAAAAAACAATTTAATGCACAAAGAAATTACCACTTATGTAGAACTTAACTCCTTGATCAATTTATATCGAGCCAAAGCTCGGGGAAAGAAAAGAGAATTTACCTCTTTTGCTCCTCCCACTAAAAATGTTCTTCAGGCGCTGGGATATGTTCGGTGATAAAATTTGTTGACCAATCTTGACAGGATAAAAAATATATGCTTTTATTATAATTGATGAATTTACCAGCTCACCGATGGCGGGATTGGGAATGGCGATTTAGCTACT
>CAZKMM010000059.1:0-15364 GCA_964553915.1 uncultured bacterium | reverse complement strand
TACTGAGATAACCGCTCCTTCTGAACCGAAAAAAACTCTCCCAGCTCCTTGATTCCGGCTCTTTCCGCCAGCCCGGAAAGATAGCTATCAAATCCATACATTTCCTTCTGATTCACCTTCAGGAGCAAATCTACCATCTCTTGAGGGGAAATTTCTTTTCTCTGCCCCGCAAAATCCTCTGCCAGCACCACTGCTTTAAGCTCCACGCTTTCTAAAATTTTAACTTCAGGAAAAAGTTTTTTTATCTCCAGCTTTTTTTGAAGCTGGGCATAGTTGAAAAGAAGCCGGCGAAAAAAAGTGCGAAGATAAATCTCTGCCCGAATTGAGCGGGAAATATGCCTGGGCTCTGCCTCCCAAAGCAGGCGGGCACCGAGCCGGAGTGGAGTAATATATCTCCTTGCCCTGCCATAACTCAAAATTGTAAAATCATCGCTTAAAAAAGGATTTCCTTTTTTCAGCCAGTGCAACAAAACCCGGCTCTTTCCACTTCCCCCTGCTCCTGCCAGCATCACTCCTTTATCTTCCTTTGCCAGACAGGTGGAATGAACCAAGATAAACCCCAGCTCCTGAGCCTTCCAGCGAATCGCTGGCTCTATAATCTGCTTCGCCAGAGTCAGCCGGGAAAAATAATTCCCATAGAACCTTATCCGATGGGGAGGCTGAGTTAACCGCTCAAAGCGAATAATTCCCCGGGCAAGCTTGTGCTGATAGGGAAAATCATAAGGAGGAAGATGAACCGGATTCGGGCTGGGCTGATAGTTGTCTAAACCCTCCAGCTCCACCTCTAAATCCAGAGTGAGTGGAGCAGATTTCGGGCTGGTCAGATAAAATCCCAGCTCCCTCCTCACTGGCTCCACCAGAGCAGGCTTGCCATAAACCTTTAGCTGGCAGATGCCATCCAGGTCAAAAAATGCCTGAGCAAATTTTTTCTTTGACAGCACTTTTACACTTTTTTATCATACCAGAGAGCGAGCCGATGCCCAACCAGGAAGAAAATAAGCGAGAGGAAAAAAAATGTCTTCGCTGTGGGCATTGCTGTCAGCCTTATTTCAGCCTTTATGTTACCGAGGAAGATGAAGCCCGCTGGAGAGAAGAAGGCAGGCAGGACATTTTAGAACGGCTCTACTGGGAGCGAAAGCATATCATCTGGAAAGATGACCAGCCCATCAATCTTGCTACCGGCGAAGAGGAACGGAGATGCTACTGGTTAAAAAAGAATCCTGATGGCACCACCACCTGCCTGATTCACTCCACCAAGCCAAAAATCTGCCGGGATTATTACCCAGGAAGCAGTGAGCTCTGTATTCAATACCGCCGGGTGCGAGATTATATTATTGGCATCGACCTTCATGGCACCCTGCTGGAGCCAGGAGAAATTTTTCCAGAAAAACTGGTGGTTCCTATTGCCAAGGAGCTAGACCGGTTAAAAAGTAAAGCCCTGCTCTGGCTCTGCACCGGCAATGACCTCTCCTTTGTCCAGGAAAAAATTCCCGAGACGGTTCTGGAGCTGATGGACGGCTATGTTCTGGAGACTGGCTGTGTGGTAAGCCGGGATAAAAAAACCGAAGAGATTCTCACCACTCCAGCAGAGCAAAAAACCATCAAGGAACTGGAAAATATGCTTCGGAAGATGAACTTTCCAGAGCTGAAATACTACGGACATCGGCTAACCACTATCGCGATGTTTACTGACCATCCCCGGCAGTTTTATTATAAAATCAAGCGGATTGTGGATAAGACCCCTTTTCGGGAAAAGGTTTTGGTCACTTATTCCAGTGTGGCGGTGGACATTTTGCCCCGGGGCTATGACAAATATCAGGGCTTATTTCGGGTCTCAGAAGGAAGAAAAATTATCGGCATTGCAGATTCGGTCAATGATTTAAATCTCCTGCTTCGCTCAGATTATGCCTTTTCTCCCTCAAATCTTGCTCCAGAGCTGGAGCCAATTCTGGCAAAGGAAGGAAGAAAGATAATCAATCTGGCTCATCTGGATGACCTGGAACCAAACATCCTGGCGGTTTCCTGCCAGAGAGAAACCCGGGGAGTGCTGGAAATCCTGAGATTCCTTGCCAATCACCTCTGAACCATAAAAAGAGCCATTAGAAAAAAATCTCCCAGCCTGCTAAAATAGAATCCAATGGAACTGGAAAAAATAGTCTCTCTGGTTCGGGCTCCAATCCAGTATTTGAACCGGGAAATTAATTCCTTCCGCAAAGACCCGAACACCTGTCCGCTGAAGGTGGTGCTGGCATTTCCTGACCTGTATGAAATTGGCATCAGCCACTACGGGCACAAGCTTTTATATTATATCCTGAACTCTCAATCCGGGATTTTCTGCGACCGGGCTTATGCTCCTGGTTTAGACTTTAAAGAACAGCTGGAAAAAGAAAACCTCCCTCTTTTTGCCTGGGAAAGCAGAATTCCCTTAAAGGACTTTGACCTGCTCGGCTTTACCCTTGCCAGCGAGCTTTCTTACACCACGGTGCTTTATATGCTCCAGCTGGCAAAAATTCCCCTTCTAGCAGAGGAAAGAATAAACCGACAGTTTCCTCTGCTCATTGCTGGTGGTCCCTGTGTGAGCAATCCGGAGCCGGTCTGGAAGTTTTTTGATGCCTTTTTCTTTGGAGAAGCGGATGAAGCTATTTTAGAAATCGCCCAACTGGTGCGGGAATGGAAGGAAAACCGAGAGAAAGATAAACTCTCGCTTTTAAAAGAGCTCTGCAAAATTCAAGGGGTATATGTTCCCCGGTTTTATCAGCCGGAGTTTGACCGCTCGGGCAGGTTTAAAGGGCTTCGGGTGGAAAAACCTGCACTGAAAAAAATCTCCCGAAGAATTCTGCCAGACCTGGATTCCGCATTCTGCCCCACCGCTCAACTGGTGCCCATTTCTCAAGCAGTTCACGACCGACTGGTGATAGAGATTGCCCGGGGGTGCACCCGGGGATGTCGGTTCTGCAATGCCGGGATTATTTACCGCCCCTATCGGGAGCGTTCTCTGGAGAAAATTCTGGAGCTGGTCAGAGAAGGGCTGGCTCTAACCGGATATGAGGAATGTTCTTTTTTAAGCCTTTCTGCCAGCGATTATTCCCGAATCGAGGAGCTGATTATCAAAACCATCTCTGAGCACTGGAAAAAAAGAGTTGCGGTTAGCCTTCCCAGCCTCCGGGCAAATGCCCTCACCCCATCCCTGCTCTCTGCCATTCAAAAAGTGAGAAAAACCGGCTTTACCATTGCTCCGGAAACCGGCTCCGAACGGCTCAGGATGGCAATTAATAAGTTTATCCCGAATCAGGAAATCCTTGAGACCTGCGAAAAAATCCTTAAAGCCGGATGGCGTTCGCTCAAGCTCTATTTTATGGTTGGCTTGCCCACTGAAAATGAACAAGACCATCAAGCCATTGTTCAGCTCTGCCAGAAAATCAACTCCCTTGCTAAAAAATACCAGCCTGCCTGCCAGATAAATTTAAGCATCTCTGGATTTATCCCCAAGCCCCATACGCCTTTTCAGTGGGAAGCACAACTGGGAATAAAGGAGCTGGAACAAATCCGGGCTAAACTGAAAAAAGACCTGGCTCGCTCCAGATTCCGCTTCCGGTTTGAAGAGCCAAAAAATACCTTCTTAGAAGGAGTATTCAGCCGGGCAGGAAGAGAAATGGCAGAGGTGATAGAATCTGCCTTTCATAAAGGTGCCTGCTTTGATAACTGGAGCGACCAGCTGAAATTTGACCTCTGGCTCAAAGCCTTTGAGGAAAAAGGAATCAACCCGGAGAATTACCTCAAGGAAAGAAACGAAACCGAGCCCCTTCCCTGGGAGCACCTGGAAACCATAAAAAAAGAATTCCTCCTCGCGGAAAGAAAAAAATCCCGCACCCTGGAGCTGACCCAGGATTGCCGAATTACCGGCTGTCAGGAAAATTGCGGGGTATGCGACCATAAAAATATCTTTCCCAGAAAAGAAAAACCCCTGCCAGAGCCCATCAGCTCAGCAGAACAGGTCAGCCAGTTTCCTGGCCAACCTGAATTTTATTTCCGCTATCTGGTAAGATACCGAAGAGCAGGAGAGATGAGATTCATCGGTCTTCTGGAAAATAACCGGCTTTTTACCCGGGCAGTGAGAAGAGCAGACCTGCCAATGCGATACAGCCAGGGATTCCATCCAATGCCCAGAATCATTTTTGGAATTGCCCCGCCTGTGGGAGTGGAAAGCGAAGCAGAATATCTGGAACTGGAATTGATTGAGCCCTTAAACCCAAAGGAAATCAAACAAAAACTCAACCAGACTCTGCCAGAGGGACTGGAGGTGCTGGAGGTTCGGGAAATTTCCAGAAAAGCTCCTGCTATTACCCAGCAAATCAGTTCCATAGAATATCTTGTAAGTATCCCGAACCAGCTCAAGCTAAAAATAAGCCCGGAAAAGCTCAACCAGTTTCTCAGTGCGGAGCGGTTTATCATTGAGCAGAAAAGAGAAAAAGGAGACCGGAAACTAGACTTAAAGCAAAAGATTAAATTTATAGAAATAACACCTGAAAAAAATTTAAAATTTTCAATCCTGGTCTCTCAGGGTCCGGGGGTTAAACCACAGGAGGTTTTGGAAAAGCTCTTTGGATTTGATGAGCAGGAGCTGGCTTGGATTTTAATCAAAAGAACCCGGGCTAATTTCCGCCAGCAAAGAGCGGTCAGCTATCCAGCCAGCCCGGTTCGGGCAAGGAAGGCAGAAAAATTTCGGAGAAAATAAATGGCAGACGCAATTCTTATTAACGCTCTACCTTTTGAAACCCGGGTGGCACTTTTGCAAGCCGGTCAGATTACCGAGGTTTTTATTGAGCGAGAGCAGGAAAAGGGAGTTCTGGGAAATATTTACAAAGGAAGAGTTAGCCGGGTTTTACCCGGGATGCAGAGTGCTTTTATAGACCTGGGCTTGGAGCGAACCGGGTTTTTGTATATTCGGGAGATTTCTCCCAAGGATTTTTCTCACCTGGAGGAATCAGAAGAGCTGGAAATAGAATTTGAGGAAAAGGAAAAGGCTCCTGGTAAAATTGAAAACTGGCTTCGGGAGGGGCAGGAGCTTTTAGTTCAGATAATTCGGGAGCCAATTGGTGAAAAGGGAGCTCAGCTCACCACTCATCTTACCCTTCCGGGAAGGTATCTGGTTTATATGCCTACCAGCAAGCATCTGGGGGTGAGCAGGAAAATAGAGGATGAAAAGGAGCGGACACGCCTGAAAAATCTCCTCCGCCAGCTCAAGCCGGACAATAGCGGAGGGTTTATTATCCGGACCGCCTCTCAGGGTATCAGCGAGGAGCTACTTAAAAATGAAATGGAATATCTGCTTAATTTCTGGAAGGAACTTCAGGAACGAGCAAAAAGAATCCCTGCTCCGGGTCTGATTTATTCTGAGCTTCCCTTAGAGCTCAGGGTGGTGAGGGAATATCTTTCCAGCCAGACCCGGGAAATCATTGTTGACCAGCCTGAGGTGTTTAAGCGAGTAAAAGATTATTTATTAAAGATAGCTCCCCATTTCGCAGAGCAGGTTCATCTCTGGCAGGAAAGTGAGCCTTTATTTGAAAAATATGGAGTGGAGCTGGAGCTGGACCGGGCGCTGGAGAAGCGGGTCTGGCTGAAAAGCGGAGGATTTATCATTATTGATGAGACCGAGGCTCTCACCACCATAGATGTCAACACCGGGAAATATGTGGGAAAAAAGAGCTTTGAGGATACAGTTTTTAAGACCAATCTGGAGGCAAGCCGGGAAATTGTCTCCCAGCTTCGGCTGAGAAACATCGGTGGGATTATCATCATTGACTTTATAGATATGGACAAGCCCAGAAACCGCCAGAAGATTCTGGAGGCTTTAAAAGAGGAGCTGAAAAAAGATAAAGCCAAGTCAGTGGTAGTAAAAATCAGCGAGATAGGTCTTACGGAAATGACCCGTCAGAGGAGTGAGCCGAGCCTGATAAAAAAACTCTGTCAACCCTGCCCTTACTGTGAGGGAAAAGGCTATATTAAAAGTGCCCGAACGATTTGTTATGAATTATATCGGGAAATGGAAAAAAATTACTCAGAACTTGCAGAAAAATCCGTAAAATTGTATGTTAATCCTATGATAGCGGAGTTATTGCTTGGAGAAGAGAAAAGGCTTCTGGAAATGCTCAAAGATAAATATAAAATGGAAATAGAGGTTTTAATTAGAGATAATTTCCATCAGGAACAGTATGAATATGTTGTAGAGCAGGAATCCGAGCCCGGAGCGTAAATATGCCGGAAAAACCTACGGGAAAACTGGGAGAGCTGTTAGTAGAAGCGGGAATTATAGATGAGCTTCAGCTTCAATCTGCTCTCGGGCATCAGAAAAAATGGGGTGGTCGGCTGGGAAAGGTATTGGTGGATTTGGGATTTGTGGAGGAGAGTGAGCTTTTAAAGTTTCTCAGCGAGAAATTCAAAATTCAGGCAGTTGATTTAACCAGAAGCAAAATCCCGGAACAGGCTTTTTCTGCCCTTCCAGAAAAAGTTGCCAGGAAATACGGAGTGGTGCCGGTTTTTCTGAAAGAAGGTCCAGGAAATAAAAAAACCCTGATTCTGGCAATGAGCGACCCGAGCAACCTAAAGGTAATTGATGAAATCCAGTTCCTGACCGGATACCGAATTGAGCCAGTGCTGGCTACTGATTCTGCTATTGAAAAGGTGCTGGAAAATTATGGTCATTACCAGCCAGAAGAACCTGCTTACCGAAAGGATATTGCCCGACCAGTTGACCTGAAAAAAGAACAGCGAGCTCAAAAAGAACAGGAAGAAGAAATAGAAACCTTAAGCGACGATGCCATCATTTTAGATACTGATGAAGTGGAAAATTTTCTCGACCTGGAAGAAGTGAACAAGGAAGGAATAGACATCATTCCAGACCAAAACCTGGAAGTGGTAAAAGATGAAGTAGTTATGGTCAAGGCAAAGGAGCCCAAGCCCTGGGTAGGGTCTTCTACTGAGCGAATTCCCTCCCGGGCTCCAATTCGGGACCAGGTGGAAAAAATTCCAGAGGTGGAACCATTTTCTCCACCTGTCTCTCCTCCTTCTCAAAAACCAGAAAAAGAACCCGGACTGGAAGAAGCCCTGAAGGTGCCGGAGATTAACATTTTTTCAGAAGCAGAGAAAAAAGAATCACCAGCTCAAGCACAAGAGCAGATAGAAACCAGTCCCCAGCCCGAAGAAACACCAATCGCGGAGCCAGAACTTGAAACCAAGCCCGAGCCAATAGAAATTTCTGAGAAAGAAACTGAGGAAAAATTAGAGGTAGCTCCTCCCCATGAATTTGTCGGATGGCAACCCCAGGAAGAAGCCATAGATATAGAAGAAAAACCCAGCGAAAAACAAGAAGAAAAATTAGAAGTGGCTCCGGCTCACGAGTTTGTCGGGTGGGAGCCACAAGAAAAACCTCTTGAAGAAGAAACCAAGACCGAGCCAGAACCGAGCCCTCTCTCGCCCGAAGAAGAAAAAGAAAGCGAATTCATCTCTTTTGCTCCCGAGGACCAGGAAAAAACCCAGCTCGCCCAGCCAGAGGCAGAAGAGGATTTCTGGAAGGAAACCGAGCCTATCTCAAAAATAGAAGAAATCAAAATAGAGACCGAAGACCGGCTTCCCTTTGAAAAGCCAGTTGAGGAGAAAGAGCCCCCTTCAGCTCCAGCTCCCTTTTTAGGAGTTGTTGAAGAAATCACCAGAGAATCCGCCTCAGAACAGGAAGACTTTTATACCGAACCAGAATCGCTCAGTCCGGATAAAGTCTTCTCAGAGCCAGAGCCAATGGCTCCAGAAGAAATGAGCCTGGAATTTGCCCTGCAAAAGATAGAAAAACTGGAAAGTCAGCTTAAAGAAAAAGAATTTCAAATTGATGAACTCATCAACCTGATGATGAAAAAGGAGCTGGGAGAAATTACCACAGAAATTTTTATGCGGGAGTTAGACCTGCTTAAATCCCAGTTAAAAAAGAAAAATAAAAAATAGCTTTCTTCTTTCTCCCTTTCCTCAAAAATCCTTCGTTTTTTAATTTTTTCTTTTAATATCTTTTTATTATTCCGGTTCAGCTTGACAGGGTTTATAGCGATGATTAAGTTTTAGGTTGAGAAAAAAATTTTTTAATATCAGGAGGGTGGAAAATGGGAAAGATAATCGGAATAGACCTTGGCACCACTAACTCGGTGGTTGCGGTAATGGAAGGTGGAGAGCCCAAGGTAATTGTTAATGAGGAGGGGAATCGGCTTACCCCAAGTGTAGTTGCTTTTAGCAAGGAGGGAGAGCGTCTGGTTGGACAGATCGCTAAGCGTCAGGCAATCACCAATCCAGAAAATACCATTTTCTCCATAAAACGGTTTATGGGGAGAAAATACCCTGAAGTAACCGAGGAAATCAAGACGGTTCCTTATAAAGTGGTAGAGGGACCAAATGGTGATGCCTGGGTGGAGGTTCAGGGAAAGCGGTATTCTCCTCCGGAAATCAGTGCAATGATTTTACAGAAGCTGAAGAAATCCGCAGAGGCTTATCTTGGCGAAGAGGTAAAGGAAGCGGTAATTACGGTTCCAGCTTATTTCAATGACTCTCAAAGGCAGGCAACCAAAGATGCGGGCAGGATTGCCGGCTTGGAAGTTAAAAGAATAATCAATGAACCTACCGCAGCCGCTCTTGCCTATGGCTTGGATAAGGAAAAAAACCAGATTATTGCGGTTTATGACTTTGGCGGTGGAACTTTTGATATCTCTATTCTGGAAGTGGGAGACAATGTAATAGAGGTAAAAGCCACTGCTGGTGATACCCATCTGGGCGGTGATGACCTTGACCAGAGGATTATCAACTGGCTGATTGAGGAATTTAAAAAGGATACCGGAATTGATGTCAGCAAAGACCGGATGGTGCTTCAGAGGTTGAAGGATGCCGCGGAAAAAGCTAAATGTGAGCTTAGCTCGGTAATGGAAACTGAGATTAACCTGCCCTTCTTAACCGCGGATGCTTCTGGTCCCAAGCATCTTAATATCAAGCTCACCCGGGCAAAATTTGAACAACTGGTGGAGGATTTAATAGAAAGAACCCGGGGACCGGTAATGCAGGCTTTAGAAGATGCCAAGATTAAGCCGGAGCAGGTAGATGCGGTGGTTCTGGTAGGTGGCTCCACCAGAATTCCCAGAGTCCAGCAACTGGTTAAGGAAATTTTTGGCAAGGAGCCTTATAAAGGGGTGAACCCGGATGAGGTGGTGGCTCTGGGAGCCGCCATTCAAGCTGGGGTGCTTGCTGGTGAGGTTAAAGATATTCTCCTTCTGGATGTTACCCCGCTCAGCCTGGGAGTGGAGACCCTGGGCGGAGTTATGACCGTGCTCATTCCCAGAAATACCACCATTCCCACTCGTAAAAGCGAAATCTTTACCACCGCAGAGGATAACCAGACCACAGTGGAAATCCATGTCCTTCAGGGTGAGCGACCAATGGCAAAGGATAACCGCACCTTAGGAAGATTTCACCTGGTTGGAATTCCACCTGCTCCCAGAGGGATACCACAAATTGAGGTGACTTTTGACATAGACGCTAACGGAATCTTAAATGTCTCGGCTAAAGACCTGGCAACTGGCAAGGAGCAGGCAATTACTGTGACTGCCAGCTCGGGTCTGAGCGAGGAAGAAATCCAGAGGATGATCAAAGATGCAGAAGCTCATGCGGAAGAAGACCGCAGGAGAAAAGAACTGATTGAAGTCAGAAACCGGCTGGATACCCTGATTTATAACATAGAAAAAACCTTTAATGAGCACAAAGCTAAACTCAGCCCGGATGATATCCGAGAAATAGAAGAAGCCATCAACCAGGGCAAAAAAGCTCTGGAAAGCCAGAGCAAAGAAGAGATGGAATCTGCTATTAACCGCATCACCCAGGCTTCACACCGGATGGCAGAAATCCTCTATCGCCAGCAGGGAGGGGCAGGAGCAGAAGCTGGGGCTCAGCCCGGAGCAGGAGCCAGCGGAACTTCTGCGGGCACTGAGGAGAAAAAACCTGAAGGAGAGGTGATTGATGCGGAGTATGAAGACTCCAGCGGAAGCGGTTAAAACCATTTCCAAGCCGAGCCAAAAGCCGGGACTTAGTTCCCGGCTTTTTTAATTTTTTCATACAGTTGCAAAAGCTCTTTATAGTTTTGCTCTATGGTTTTTACAGGAGGAGTTCCGCACTTCAGGCAGGGAATCAGCTCTGGATTTTTTATAAACATCCGGATTTTTTCTGCCAGATTTTTCGGGTTATTTGCCTCAAACAACATCCCTCCCCTACCCTCTCTGACCAGCTCTTTCATTCCCCCCAGGTTGCTGGCAAGCACAGGCAGACGGGCTAAAAATCCCTCGTGAATGGTCAGGGGAGAATTCTCATACCAGAGGCTGGGCACCACTAAAAGGTCTATTTCTTTCAGCACCTCAGGAACCTGAGAATGCTCTGCTCTTCCCATCCATTTGATTCTTTTATCTTTATCTGCCAGCTTTTTTAACCAGCGAACATAACCGGGGAATTCCTCCAGCGAGCCGTAAATTCTCAGCTCCAGATTTTCTCCTTCCAGATACTTAAGAGCCTGAATTAAAATATGAACCCCTTTATGCCGAACCAGAGTGCCGATGAATCCCAGAATTAAAGGCTCACCCGGAGATTTGAACCTATCCCGGGGCAAAAATCCCCGGCTCTCAAACCCATAATCTGAATAAATAATTTTTTCTTCGGGCACCATCCCGCTGGAAATCATCATCTCCCGCAAAAACCTGCTGGGTGAGATGATTAAGTCCAGCTGGCTCACTGCTTTTTTCATCTCCTCCCATCTTTGAGAAAGAAGCCTGCTTTTTTTCTCCTGCTCTGCTTTTTTCCCTAAAACTTCCCGGAGCCATTCCACCCAGCCCGGAGGGAGCTGGCGTTTTATCTGATGAGCATAAGCTAAAGCCCGCTCTGATGCCCTCTGGAAAACCCCGGGCATCTGCCAGAGGAGATTGGGAATCATCCCGCTCAAGGAATGAGCACAGCGAACGCAGGCTCTTCCCTGCTCCGGAGAGGCACAGGGCTGGTCTTCGGGCTTGAGCATAATAATTGCCGGACAAATCAGCCAGTAATCTGCCAGGGTCATAAGCGCAGGCATATTTCGCTTTTTTGCTTCCGCAATAAACCCGAGAGAAAGCCGAAGCAGATGCTGGAAATGAACCACCTCCGGCTGGATTTGCTCCAGCACCCGGGCAAAAATCCGGTCAAATTCCTCCCTCTGATAGGTGGAGCGAAAATCCCGGGCACCAGAATGATAAATCCGAAAGACCTCTATTTCTTCATATATATCTTTTTTCAGTTCCCAGCCAGGCTGGGCTTGGTCTTCACTGGTAAAAATCCATACCCGGTGCCCTTCTTCCTTAAACTTCCTTGCTAAAGCCTGAGTGTAAAGCTCGGTGCCTGCCTGATGACGGGGAAGATAATAATGAACCACATATAAAATCTTCATTGCTTTCTTTTGAAAACCTGATAGAGCCGATACAGAAGAGAACTTTTTACCTTCTGGTGAAAATCCTCCAGCTCTGAAATATAAGCCCGAAGATGAGCAATTTCTTCCTCCCGGGATTTTAACGCCTGCTCAAGCTGGGAGATTTTCTCTTCAAACCGACGGATTTCTCCGTGCCGGAAAAATTCCAGCCAGAGCTGAAACCTCTGGTAATCTGGCTCCGGCTCGCGCTGAATTTTAGAAATCAGGTCCTCCAGTGCTTGAGGCTTTTCTTTAAGCCAGCATCGGGAAGCAACAATCAAATGCCGATACGCAGGCTCTGATATATCCCAAAAGAAAAAATGCTGATTGTAAAACTGGCTGAGTCTCTGGCGAAGCTCCAGCGCATCTGCCAAGCCCTCCAAATAATAATATCCCAGCATCATAATCAGCCATCTTTCCAGATTGCCGTTGGGAAGAATCTGGGTGTCAAAGCCGAGTTTGACCAGCTCGGATTCGGTCTCCACCAGCTTGGGAGCTGGAATCTCCAGATGCTCTTTTAAATACTTATGCTCCCATCCCAGCCAGTCCTTAATGAACTCAAAAACCAGCTTCTCTGCCTGGCGAGCCAGGGAATACTGAAAAGGAGCGCTGAGCAAAATCAGCTCTGCGCTTACCCGTGCCATTTCCGAAATCGCCCGGCTTCTCTGCTCAGGAAGAAGATGCTCAAGCAAATCCACAGAAATTACCACCGGAAAAGAATCATCTGGAAAAGGAAGTGATAAAGCAGAAGCCACTACCTCATCCGCTTTTCCCTCTGCAAACAAATCCACAATAAAAAACTCATCTTTTAGAAAAAACCTCTTTCCCACTCCCGGGTATCCCCCGACTTCTAAAATCTCCACAGCCTCTTCCGAGGGGCGAAGCCGGTCTAAAACCTCTGCGACAAGCCGATACCGCTGATACTGGTCAAAGGGAAGAGAAATCAGCTCTGGCTCTAAGTATTTCATCTTTTCCGAAGAAATCTTGCCGGCATCCCGCCAACAATGGCATTCTCCTCAATATCTTCTAAAACCACGCTCCCGGCTCCAATAACCGCTCCTGAGCCAATTTTTACCCCGGGAAGAACAATTGCCCCTGCCCCAAGCCAGACATCATCGCCAATTTCTATGGGCTGGCTCACCTGAGGCTGAAGCTGATGGGGAGTGCCCGGCTCAATCCCGTGATTGGCACCAATAATCGCTGAGCCCGGTCCCAGGCTTACCTTATTGCCAATTTTAATCGGAGCATCCACCGCCCGAATCGTGGAAAAACTGCTGGCGGTAAAATCATCTCCAATTTCTATCCATTCAAAGCCCATAAAAACCACAAACGGCTCCACCCGGGGATTTTTCCCCACTTTCATTCCCTGACTGAGAGCATATTCCAGAGAATGATGATAAAAAAACCCTGCCCAGCGAATTAAAGCATTTTCCAGCTCAACCAGCTCCGGAGATAATTTCCGCTCCTTTACCGCGTGATAAAGCCGGTTCAGGTCCGGGTCATCCATCAGCCATTTGAAAAACCTGAGCTTATCAAGCAGGCTCATCTTCCCCTCCTTGAATCAAATAGGGCTGAGACCAGAACGCCACGCACCAATCATTAGCACCATCAGTTTTCGTCTCCAGGATTAGCTCTATCTTCCTTTTGCCAAATTTAGAAAGGTCTATTTTAAAGTCATTCCATTTTCTCTGCTCGGGCTGGTGCTTGGGGTCAAGGTAATGAGCAAAAACCACCTGTTCCCCCCTCCATCTGGTTTTGACCTTGACCAGATACCAGCATCCCTCTCCCGGCTTATCCCAGACCTCCGGGCTGAAGCTGGCACCAAAGCAGAGCCGGGAATTGGGCTTGAGCTGAACTTTCCAGCTTACCCGACTTGGGGGATGAATTAGAATACTCATCCGGTCTTCTCCCTGAACCCGGGTAAGCATCATCTCCACAAAATTCTCTCCTCCCGGCTTTATCTTTGCCCGGTCAAAATGGGCGCAAAGGTCATAATATCCTCTGGCTCGCTTCTGGGCGGACCAGAGCCAGCCGAGAAACCGAAACTCCTTAAATAGCTCATTAAATTTTTCGTCCGAAAGTCCCGGAAGCTCCACCTGGGGTTGGTAAAAGAAAATACTGGTCGCACCCCCGGGACGAAGAAGCCCCTCCTTCTTACATCTCTCATAAAGCGGAGTGCCCGGAAAAGGCTGAAAAATAGAAAGAGATAAATGATCCGGGCAAATTTTTTGGTTCAGCTCTATGGTCCGGCGAATGCTGGCTTCACTATCTCCGGGAACCCCAACCATATTCATACTCCAGGTCTCCAATCCCAGCTCATCTGCCCATTGAAAAATCTGAAGAATCTGCTTATTGCTCATCTTCCGATTCATAACCTCTCTTCGGATATACTCATCTCCGCTCTCCACCCCAATCAGCACCGAATACAGCCCGCTTTCTTTCATCAGCTTTAAAAGAGAATAATCCACGGTTCCCACCCGAACAAAAATCCGCCAGGGAGTGGTGAACCTTTTAGCATACTCCTGACAGAACTCCTCCACCCAGGCACGGGAGCTGGTAAAAATCTCATCCATAAACATTATGCTTTTCATTTGCGGGTATCTTTGGTGAAGCTCCTCTATTTCTTCAAGCACATTTCCCACCGAGCGTCTCCTATGCCACCTGTTCACCCCGCCTGCCAGCTGGCTGAGAACCGTATTACAACAATAGCTGCAGGCAAAAGGACAACCCCGACTCGCCATCACCATCACCTGATAATCATTCTCCCTGAGAAGCCGGGATTCATCATAAATCTCCCGGTCCGGAAAAGGAAGCTGGTCAAGAGCAACCGGCTCCCGAAGTGGATTAAGCTTAACCTCTCCCTGCTTTAAAAAGCCGAGATTTTTTATCTGAGAAAAATCTCTGCCCTGCTCCAGAGCTTCCACCAATTCCAGGAGAGGCTCCTCCCCTTCTCCCCGAATGAGAAAATCAAAAATTGCTTCTTTCAGCACCGGCTCTGGCTCCACCGTAGGATGAATTCCACCAATCACCAGAGGAAGACCAAGCTCCTCTTTAACTGCCCGGGCATATTTTTTAACAAATTGATATTGAAGAGTGGAGCAGGAAAATCCCAAAAGCTGAGGAGAAAACCCTTTTACCTGCTGGATAAATTCTGGCTCTGGTATTTCTTTTTCCAGATAAATCAATCCGACCTGATGACCGGCTCTTTTCAAAACCGCACTGAGCCAGCCCAAGCCGTGCTGGTAATGAAAAAGCTGACCCGTGCCAATGTCCGTATATATCAGTAAAACTCTCATTACTCTCTTTTCAGATAAAGCCCGATGCAGTCCTGACAGGCATCCGCAAAACCCTGCTTTTGCATCTGGTCGCGAAATGCCCGAGCTGAGTCGCTCTGCCAGACCTCCCAGAGAGATTTCTCTTTAATGTTTCCAAAGATTTTGGATGGAAACAAAACCAGCTCCTTTTTCCGATTCAAAAGCTGAACCGAATAGCCCAAAGCACAGCAGGGGCTAACTTCTCCATTCGCCTTGATAAAAAGCTGAGTCAAAGAAAAAGCACCACAGCCCCCCTGCTTTTGAGAATAAATCCGCTCCGGAAAAATCACCTCTAACTTAGCCTGAAAATCTGCCTGAATCTTTTCTATCTCCTGAAAAAGTTCCTCATCCGGAAAATCCTCGCCATAGTATCCAGAATAAGTTATCTCTTTTAAATCCTCCCTGCGAAATACTCCGCCCATTTGCTGGAAAAGAATCCCATCAATTCCCCATTCTGCCATTTTTTGAGCAAAGGGATAAAGGTCAGCAAGATAGCTTCTCATTAAAAGATAGCTGGCATAGATTTTGGGAAGTCGGTCTCGGCTCT
>CAZKMM010000058.1:0-15427 GCA_964553915.1 uncultured bacterium | reverse complement strand
AGGACCAAGCCGAAAACGAAGGGTGAGAAAAAAACCCAGGCTCACTCCTAGAATAATCAAAAAGGCAATAAGATGCTCTTGAATCTTACTTTTCATTGCCAAGAAAATTCAGTTCAGCTGGAGATTATCCTGCTTTGACTTTAATTCCTCCAGCTCTTTTCTTAATAGTGCCAGCTCACTCACTACCTTATGCATCTGGTCAGAAAGCCGGGAAAACTTTACTGAAAAATGAATACTGATCAGCATCAAAAACAAAAAAGCAAAAAGAAATAATGTGGTGGTAGGAGTGATGGCACCGATGAGTTTTGAAAGCCAGACAAGAAGCGGGTAATAAAGCACCAGGATTAAAATTCCCACTCCGGTAAAAAGCCAGAGCAGGGCATATTCTTCCCGGAGTTTTCTTCTCCGAATCAGCTCCACAATTAAAAGAATCAAAATAACCGCGGCGATAATTGCGAATATCTTTTGTCTAAAAAACACTTTCCAGCTCCCTCCTTTTTTCTTTTAGGTCTCTTCTTAAAGCAAAATGAATCATAGACGTGCTCATTTTAAAAAAGTAATAAATTGGTTTAACCACGCCAGAATGCATAGAACCTCTTCTCTTGGAAACCCGCATTTCAACCGGCACCTCTTTGATTTTAAATCCCATTCTGGCAAGCATTATTACCACATCCGCATCCGGAAAATCCAGAGGGAAGAATTCGCTCAAAAAGATTTTTGCCACCCCTCGGTTTAAACCCACCATTCCACTGGTGGGGTCAGTAATTTTTTGAGCAACTAAAAGTGAAGTGAAAAAAGCAAAAACTCTGCTCCCGGCTCTTCTCACCACAGGATGTTTAACTTTCGCTGGCTCCAGATACCTTGAGCCAATCACAAAATCTGCCTCTCCATTTCGGAGAGACTTAACAATCATTTCCAGAAAAGCTGGATGATGCTGTCCATCCGCATCAAAAGTGAGGAAATAATCATAGAAAGTGTATCTCAATCCGTAAAGAAAGCCGGTTTTTAAAGCAGAGGCATATCCTAGATTGGCTGGATGCCTGAGCACCAAAACCCCGAGATTTTTTGCCAGCTCAGAGGTATGGTCAGTGGAACCATCATCCACTACCAGAATATTCTGAGCATAACTTTTCAGTTCCTTTAAAGTTGACTCAATCACCCCTGCCTCGTTATAGGCAGGAACAATGATTAAGCCATCCTCAATCATTTAAACCAGCTCCTGATATACCTCTTTAACCTGCTGGGCAATTTTATCCCAGTTTAAATTCTCTTTAATCCACCTCTGGGCATTTCTAACCTTCTCTGCTTTCTCCTCCTCGCTGAAATTATCTATAATTTGAGCGAGCGCCCGGGCATCGCCATAAGGCACTGTCCAGCCCCCCCCGCTTTTTTTCAGCCACTCTCCACAACCGGAATCATCTGCCACTATTGCCGGAGTTCCACAAAGAATGGACTCAAAAGGCACCAAGCCAAAAATCTCATATTGCCCGGCATAAACCGTGAGCAGAGCATCCTGGTAGGCGGATTCTTTCCAGGGGGAGGTCAAAAGTCCGGTGAATACCACTCGCTCCCTCACTCCCAGCCTCTCAGCAAGTTTCTCCAGCCGGGATTTGATGCCCATATCATTTCCAGCAATTACCGCGATCAGGTCTTTTCTCTGAGATATGCTGATTGCTTGAACTAAATACTCCACTCCTTTTCTCGGGGTAAGCTTTCCCAGATATAAAACATACTCTTGATTGATTTTGAATTTCTCCCGAAAATTCACCTCCGGAGAGACTGGCTCAACAAAAACTCCATTGGGAATTATTCGGATTTTCTCTTCGGGAATACCTGCGGATAAAAATTGCTCTTTCTCTGCCTTACTTACCGCGATAAATAAACTGGTTTTTTTTAACTGGCGATTCCCCCAAATTAAATCATAAACCGCTTTAAAAAATCTCCTCCGCTCTATGTTCACCAGAGTTCCGTTCGGCTGAAGCACCAGCGGAATACCTTTTTCCTCTGCCCGGAAACTCAGATATGTATTCAAAAAATTCCTGTGCCCGTGAATATGAATTACCTGATACCTGCTGAGTGTCCCCTGCTCTCTTTTCAAACCTCTGGGCAAAAATACCTGCCAGTTATAAGCAAGATAATTGCTTAAATTCCGATACACCCGAACTGAAATCCCATCTACCTGATAAAAATCTTTGCCCAGACGAGAATGCTCATCAAAAGCATCAGTGGTTATCACCTCCACTTCCACCCCCTGCTTAACCAGAGCCTGACAGAGATGATAACTCAGCCTGGGTATTCCCCCATAAGCCCAGGCAGAATAAAAATACGGCACCACCTGTAAAACCCGCATCAGCCCTTCAGCACCTCCGCATAAAATTCTGCGATTCTTTCCCAGGAAAAACGCTGAATTGCTGATTGTTTGGGCTTCTCTTTATCCTCCAAAGCTCTTTTTATTCCCCGGGCAATTTCCTCCGGCTCCAGCCCAACCTCAATAAATCCTGAAGATTTAAGCTCATCAGGAACAAAACAATACCTGCTTCCCACCACCGGTTTTCCGCTGGCAAGCGCCTCTAAAACTACCACCGGCATCCCCTCTCCTTCTCCGTATCTATCTATCTGGGAAGGAACCACAACCACATCTGCCAGATGATAATAACAAGGGATTTCCGGATAAGGAACCGCGCCTAAAAAATTTACTCTTGAGCCGATTCCTTTTTTCTCTGCTTTTTCTTCCAGAGTTTTCCTCTGCGACCCTTCTCCCACAATCAAAAGCTGAAAATCGCCTCCCTCTTTTAACAAAAGTTCAAATGCATCTAAAAGCCATTCAATACCCTTCTTCTCACTGAGCTTTCCCACAAAAAGAATGATTTTTTCATTTTCAATTCCGATTTGCTTTTTGAGGTGATTTACCCTGAGGGGGTCAATTTGAGAAAATTTTTCCACCTCAACCCCCATTGGCATAACATATACCTGAGCCTGAGGGAAAAATTTTTTGATGGTCTCTGCCATTCTCTGGTTCACGCAAATTAATGCCCGGGAGCGAGATGCAATAAACCTGAGCAATCTTTTCCCCAGAGGAATGCGGAGAAGTAGATAAAAATCCCCGGCGTGAACCGTGCAGATATGGGGTATTTTTCTCCAAGAAGCTAAAATACTAAAAAGCAACCCGCTGGGAATCAGCCAGTGGCTATTTATGGCATCATATTTTCTTTTTCGGAGAAGATTAAAGCCTGCCCAAAATTCACCGAGAATTAAAAACCCGACCAATAATTTAGCTTTTAAACTTTCCCGAAAATGGTTCTGCAATCCTCTGCCATCTGCTAGGGTCTCCCATCTATGGAAAAAATACCGAAAACGAATAATCTCCATTCCTTTCCAGACCTCCTGCCGAGCAGAGCCCGGAAAATGAGGAGCAAACACGGTTATTTGAAAGTACCTATTCAAAAACCTTGCCAGCTCAAAAACAAACGGGGCAGGTCCTGAGTCATTCTCCCAGCGGGGAAAAGTGGTGGTGGCAATTAATAACCTTTTACTTTTATTTTTTTTCTCTGCTGTTAATTGTTTTTCCATCCAAGAGTAGCTGGCTCCAGAAAAATCAAAATTCGTTAATTTTTATTATTTACTGTCTTTTTTGGAAAATTCTATTTTCCGGAGCCGGTAAATCAATTCCTCTAAAAGACGGCGATTGCCGGAGACCAAATCCGAGACCAGACCAATTAAAATTACCTGAAATCCGATTATCATCAAAATCGTGGCTAATAAGAGAATTTGAATATGCCCTTTTCCTCCCGCAGTGAAAAAGTAATATAAAAACCATACCCCAATGCCAAAGCCACCCCAAAAAAGAAGTCCTCCAATAAAAGTAAATACCCGAAGAGGCTCATAGCGAGAATAAGTCCGAAGCATTGCCTCTCCGCTCCGGAAAAGATACTGAAAAAGGCTTTTATAAAGCCGGCTTTTTCTTCCTGGCTGGGGATTTATCTTTACCGGCACCCAAGCGATAGGAATTTTTTGCCTGCCCACTTCTATCAGGGTTTCTAAAGTATAGGTAAATTCTCCCAGAACCGAAAGCCTGAGAGCCAGCTCCCGGGTCATTGCCCGAAAACCACTTGCTCCGTCAAGAATTTTTACCCCGGCTAAAATACTTAAAAACCAGCTCCCGAGCCTCTGTAAAGCCCGCCGGAACCAGGGATAACCAGGCAACAACTCAAATTGTCTTTTTCCTATTACCAGCTCAGCTTCTCCTTTTAGTATCGGTTTAATGAGCTTGAGAATTTCTTCTCCCGGATATTGATTGTCTGCATCAGTATTAACAATAATATCTGCCTCCAGCTCCAGAGCCTTCTCTATACCCAGCTGAAATGCCTGTGCTAATCCCCTTCGTGATTTCAGGCTGATAATATGGTCAGCTCCTGCCTCCTTTGCCCTCTGGACGCTCTGGTCGGTACTGCCGTCATCTATTACCAGAACTTCCACCTGCTCAATTCCGGGAATCTGACGAGGAATTTGAGCGATTGTCTCCGCAATGGTTGCTTCTTCATTATAACAGGGAATCTGAACCACCAGCTTCATCTCTTTATTTGACCAGTCCTCGCTCCTCCAGTTCTTTTAAACAGCGGTCCGCCAGGTCTAAAACTCCTTCCTGCTCCCGTGCCCAGTCCAGAAACTCCTGCACCCCGTCTTCAAATTTGACCTCTGCTTCAAAGCCTAAAATTTCTTTTGCCCGACGGGTATCCGCATAACAATGCCGAATATCTCCCACCCGAAACCTGCCGGTTATCTTCGGCTCTACCTCTCCATTCAGTCCCTTTATCACTCCCTGAACCGCTTCATTAACACTTAAAGCCCGACCGGTGCCAATGTTCACCACCTCCTGTCCATTCCCCTGCCAGCGAAGGGCAAGAAGATTGGCACGGGCAATATCCCGCACATTCACAAAATCCCGGGTCTGATTGCCATCTTCAAAAATAATCGGGGGCTTTTTATTCAGAACCCGGCTGGCAACTATGGCAAGAAGTCCGGTATAAGGATTGCTTAAAGCCTGCCGGGGACCATAAACATTAAAATACCTTAAAGCCACAGTGGGTATTTGATAAGCGTCCCCTACCACTAAAAAAAGTTCCTCAGTAGTTTTTTTGGTAATGGCATAAACCGATTCACAAATAGTGGGCTTGGCTTCATCTGTAGGGGCAGGCTTAAGCTCATTTCCGCAGTTCTCACAAATCAGCTCCCATTTTCGCTCCAAAAGTTGCTCCGGTTTTCTGGTTTTCGGAGCCACCGGACCGCACTTCGGACATATATATCTTCCCTCTCCATAAATTGACATAGAGCTGGCAACCACTAATTTTTTAATTCTATCCCGGTGCTCAATAACTGATTGAAGCAAAACCGCACTGGAGCCATCATTACCCATAACATAGCGGTCGATTTGATACATAGATTGCCCGACTCCTACCAGAGCTGATTCGTGGATTACCGCATCTACCCGAGAAACCACAGAATCCACCAATTCTTTATCTCTCATATCCCCCAAGATAAACTCCGCATCAGGGTTAAGGTAGCTAGGCTTTTTTCTTTCCTCACCGTGAACCTGAGGCTCAAGATTATCTATAACCACCACCTGATAACCTTCGCTGACCAAAAGGTCAACAATGTGAGAACCAATAAACCCTGCTCCACCGCTAACCAACACTCTTTCCATTTTAACCTCCAAACCGATTTTTTAACTCCGTAACGATTCTTTCTCCAATTTTTCCCCAACTGCATTTTTCTAAAAAAAGCTTATGACCTTCTTGGGCAATTCTTTCTCTTAATTCCGGATTAGATTTTAAAAGCAAAATTTTCTCTGCAAGAGCTTGAGGAGCTCCAGGCGGAGAAAGAAGACAGTGCTTTCCGTCCTCCAGCAATTCCCGGGAGGCAGGGCTGTCTTCGGTAATCACCGGCTTTGCCAGAGCAAGGGCTTCATAAACTTTATAAGGTATTACCCTGAGTGCTTTTTCCGTGGTTCCGAAAATCCCCAGAAGCACATCTGCCTTCACTGCTCTTTCCACCAGCTCTTGATGAGAAAGCCATTCAATAAACTCCACATTTTCCAATCCGAGTCTCTGGGCTCGCTCCCTTATCCTGGGATATAACTGCCCTTTGCCAATTAAAGTAAAATGAATATCTTTTTCTTTTTCCAGAATCTTGGCACAATCAATAATCACTTCAAGACCGTGCAGAGGGATATAAGAGCTATAATTTAAAACTTCAAACCTTTCAGAAGTCTCTGAGACAGCCCGAGGATAAAAATTATTCTCATCCACTCCTAAAGGCACCGCGATAAACTTGCTTTCTTCCAATCCAAACTCCTCTGCAAAATACTTAATATGAGCCTGAGTGTCCAATAAAGCCAAATCCGAGCATTTGACACTCCAGCGGTCAATCAGTTTAAGCGCTCTTGCCTTTAAACTCTGCTCGGAATAAAGCTTTCTATCCTTAATCATTGTATCATAAAGCGAATAAAATGTATCAAAAACAATCGGCTTTTTATGAAAGATTTTTAAGAGCCGGGCAAGAAAAACATCTAAATGTCCGATATAACCAACAAACATATAATCAAAATTTTTTTCAACCCTGAAGTATTTTTTAAGTAGTAAAAAATAGCTCCGCAAAAGTTGAATTAAACTATATAACCCCCCTCTAACTGCTTCCATCTTATCCTGATGCTCGGACCAGAGCTCTTGATGGCATTCCTGAACCTCACAGCCGGCTTTTTTTAATCCCTCAATCAACGCCAGGTTCCGGGCATATTCCTCTCCACGAGAATAAGTCCCAAAATATAATATCTTCATCTTTTGAGCCATCTTTGTAATTGAACCCCGCTCCTTAACAGGTCTAAAATTCCCCGAAAAGAAATTAGCTTTTTAAAGAGATAGCCCGGACGAAAATAAAATTTTCTATAAGCGGTTTTCAGGATAGATTGAAGTTTCTCCTGAGTCCAGTATTCAGTAATCAAAAGCGGTCTTTTGCCATATTCCTCAGGAGCAGGTGCCTCCAATTCCTGATACCAGCCTTGCTTAAGAGCCAGCTCATATAACTCGCTCCCCGGAAACGGACTCAAGCTACCAAATTGAACATAATCTAGCCCCAGCTCTATGGCAAATTTTATATTTCCCAGCTCCTGCTCATAATTCTCCACCGGAATTCCAAAAATAAAATAGCCCAGCACCTTAATTCCTGCTTTTTTGGTCAGACGAACCGCATTTTCTATTTCTTTTTCACTCACTCCTTTTTTCAGCCAATCCAGTCCTTCTTGATGTCTGGTTTCTATCCCATAAGCAATAATCTCACATCCTGCCCGCTTCATCCAGTAAAGCATCTCCTCATCCACAATATTAACCCTTCCCTCACATTTCCAGGAAATTTTCAGTCCACGCTTAATGATCTGCCGACAAATTTCCACCACCCGATTTTTATCAAGTGTAAAAAGGTCATCATAAAATATAAATGCCCGGATTTTTTCCTGAAAATAAAGCTCCTCTATCTCCGCCAGAACATTTCCAATACTCCTTGCCCGCCATTTGCTTCCAGAAACCGATTTATCACAAAAAATACATTGATAAGGACAACCCCGACTGGAAATAATCGTGGCAATTCTTTTTCCCGGAAATAAAGGATGGCGGTATCTTCTCATCGGAAGCAAATCCCAGCTGGGAAATCCCAGACTGTCAAGTTCTGAAATCAGGACTGGTGAAGAATCTTTATCTCTGCTGATAACCCCGGGCAAGCTGACCTCCTTTTCTCCTTCAAGAAGTTTTTTAACCAATCTGGGAAATTGCTCTTCTCCCTCGCCCCGAAATCCGAAATCAAGCTCAGGGCAATCTTCAAAAACCTTTTTGCCCAGAGCACTGGGATGAGCTCCGCCCATTATAATCCATTTCGCCAAAGCACGAGCTTCCCTCACCAACTGATAAGCAGAATATCTTAAGGGAGTGGTTGCGGTAATTCCCAGAATCCGGGGAGAATATCTCTTAATCAGATTCAAGCTCTGCTCTAAATTTATCCCCAGAGCCGGAGCATCAATAATTTTTACTTCAATACCTTCCCGGCGAAGGGAAGAAGCCAGATATCCCAGCCCGAGCGGAGGCACTCTTAAAGCTGGCTTCTTTTCTAAAATCGGAGGATTAACCAGAACCACCTCTGCCATTTTAATCCAGCCGGGAAATCTCTTTCAAAGAAATTGCCTGTATCCTTAGCAGTTTTTTAATCTGATTCTTTTCTTTTTCCCCTCTGAGCCATTCCCTTCTCCAGCGAAGTTGCTCAGGAAAAGATAAAAAGGCATCTAAATAAGCACGAAAAAATGCTCCCATCCAGCTCCATATTTTCAAATCTCCCGCTCCTTTGCCCGCAGAAAAAACCTGATTTATATACCTGAGCAGACTGAAAAAGGGAAAGAAAATAATGAAATACCAGGGATAATAACGAAATAATATCCAAAGGCGATTCCGCTCCACCTGATAAAGCTTAAAAGAACTATAACCAGAACCAGCAGAAGTGGTCTGAGAATAAGAATGATAAACCACTGCCCTAGGCTCAAACAAACACCTCCAGCCCCGAAGATAAGCTCTAATGCCCAAATCTGTATCCTCACTGTAAATAAAAAAATCCGGGTCAAAACCTTTTAATTCCTTTATCATTTCTTTATTGAGCAAACAAGCACATCCGCTGGGAATGTAAACCGGCTCTAAATCAAATCTGCGAGAATCCACCTCCCCCCGATGCTTTGCCCGGCTTAAACCATCAAGATAAAACCCCACGCCAATTCCATCTAGCTGGTCCCGTTCAAAATTCCGAATTATTTTAGGAACTACTATCCCGATTTTTCCTTTTTCTATCTCTGCTCGTTCCAGAGAGGTCTTCAGCCATCTCGGGTCTGCCCAGGCATCATTATTTAGTAAAGCCACCCATTCACCACTCGCCAGCTCAAATCCCTGATTACAGGCAGGAGCAAATCCATAATTTTTAGGATTGACTTTGAGCAAAATCTTTCCAGAAAATTCTTCCTCAAGCCTTTCCCGGGAGCCGTCAGTAGAGCCATTATCAATCACGATTATTTCCGGCGTGATTTCTTTCTGAGCAAGCACTGATTTAATCGCCCGTGCGGTAAGCTCCCCGCCATTATAATTCAAAATCACAACGCTTACTTTCAATTTGAGATAAGCCCCTGATAAACCGAAAAAATCCGTCCCGCAACTGCCCCCCAGCTATATCGCTCCTCAACCCAAGCCCTGGCTCCTTCTCCCAGTTCCCTGCATCTTAATGGTGAATCAAGAAGTCGCTCTATCCCCTGGGCAAAATTCTCCGCAGAGCCAGCCTCATCTCCTTCCACAAAACTCACATACTCCGCAAAATCTCCTGCCAGCTCCCGATTCACTTCCCGGTCAAAACATACCACCGGCAAACCCATTGCTAAATAATTTAAAATTTTTCCGTTTGACTCGGTCTGGGAAATTTTTGGTGCTAAAGCAATTTTCCCCAGTGCCAGATATTTCGGGGCTTGAAAATAATCCATTCGCCCGGTAAACAAAACCTGATTCTTCAATCCCATCTTTTCTGCTCTTCTTCGGTATTTATATTCCGGATAGCCCATTATTAATGCTTTAAATTCTCTTCCTCTTCTACTTAAAATCTTCAGCGCCTCTAGAAGTAAATCTATCCCCTGATAGGGGGTCAAAAGTCCAAGATACACCAGTATCGGCTCATTTTTAAGTCCGAGCTTAGGCTTTAAATCTCCAGGCGGAGCCTGTGGATAAAACCGCTCAAGGTCAACTCCATCCCCTACCCATTTAACTTTTTCTTTTACCTCTCCAAGTTCCCGAAAAAGGCTCTGGCTGTTTAATAAAATTGCCCGGACCCTTTTATTTATATTTTTTTCCACCGCTCTTGTCATCTGCTTAATTAGAGGAAAGGAAAACCATCTGCTGTGAGTTTTTAACTCAGAAAATAAACTTCCCTGATAGTCCAATAAAACCGGGATGGAATCCTTCACTGCCTGAAGGCTCAAAAAAGCTCCCTCGTGAAGATGAGAATGGATGAGAACAGGCTTAAATTCCTCTATCAATTCCCGTAATCTTCTTAACAGGGAAATATCCAGAAAAATTTTCCTCCAGCTCGGACCAGCTTCTATTCTCTTATATCTTAACCAGCTCTTTGCCCTGATAATATTAACCTCGGGCAAATCCTCCCCAAGATTATAGGTAAGAAGTTTTATTTCAACATCCAGACGGGATAAATGCTTTGCTTCCTCATAAATCCGGATATGACAACCACGGTCAGAAAAAAAAGGAGTGGGTGCCACCATCAAAACCCGATACATCACTCAAAGCCTATTTCCTCTTTTATTACATAGGTGGGTTTATTCTGGGTCTCAAAATAAATCCTGATACTGATTTCTCCCAGCAAACCCATAGCTATAAGCTGAATCCCGACAATCATTAAAAGCGTGCCTAAAATCAAAAGCGGGTTGCCGGTCATATCTACTCCCTGCAAAAATTTCATTAAAACCATTGCCAGAAAACTACCAAGACTTAAAATGATTAGAATAATCCCGGGAAGTCCAAAAAAATGTAGAGGTCTGGTGAAATATCCAGCAAAAAATTTTACCGTCAGCAAATCAAATAATACCCGAAAAATCCGGTTAAAGTTATACTTGGAATATCCAGCTCTCCGGGGACGATGGTTAACCTCTATTTCTAAAATCCTTGCCCCAGACCAGTAAGCTAAAGCCGGAATTAAACGATGCATCTCGCCATAAAGATTAAGCTGTTTAATCAGCTCGGAACGATATGCTTTAAGCCCGCACCCAAAATCTTTTAGTTTTAAGCCGGTAAACCTACCAATCAGATAATTAGCTATCCGACTGGGTATCTTTCGGGAAAATAAAGGGTCTTTTCTCTTTTTACGCCAGCCATTAACTAAATCATAACCCTCTTCTATCTTCTCCAGAAGACGGGGAATATCATTCGGGTCATTCTGACCATCTCCATCCATTGAAACAATAATTTTACCCTGAGTCCGAGAAAAGCCTGCACTCAGAGCCGGAGTCTGACCAAAATTCCTTCCCAGCCGAATAGCCTTAATTTCAGGATATATTCCTGCCAGTTCCTTGACTATTCTCCAGGTATCATCAGTGCTTCCGTCATCTATAACCAGCAGTTCAAAACTGATATTCCTCCTTCTTACCACCTCTATTGTTTCTTCTATTATCTCCTTTATAACCGCTTCTTCGTTAAAAACCGGAATTACTATTGAAACTTCTTCTGCCATCTTTAATTTGGAGTTATATTTTCCATTATAGTTTCCTGAAAATTATACAATTTTTTGCCTTAAAGCACAAAAAAACGCCCCGGAGTTTTCACTCCGGGGCGTTTTCATTTTTATTATTTTTAATTACTGATCCAGATTAATGTAAAGTATCCAGGCATCCTGACCATCCATATTGGTTGCCAGCTCCACCTGCCAGAAGTTCTGGTTATTCCAGTCAAGCGGACCACCAATACCAGCTTTCGTGACATCGTCGGTATTCACATTGATGAAGGAAACCAGCCATTCCAGTCTGGGTGGAGCCCAGGTTTCCCCAAAATAGGGATATACGCTCATTCCATCCCAGAAGTCAGGGATATATCCGGTGGAGCCATCGCTACCCACAGTATAACCAGGTTTCACCAGGTCATTAGCACTCCAGCCAATTGGCGGGAGATGAACCCTTATACTAGAACCTGCGCTAACTCCACTCGGGGTTGGTCCCCAGCCACTCCAGAATCTAATATCCTTACAACCACCACCTTTACCACCATTAACATTGCTCAAGCTTCCGGTATAAGGTGCACCATCACCAAACCATTCATCAATCGGGCATTCTCCTTGGGGGGTCTGACGGTTATACACAAAGTAGCTAACCGTCTCCCCTGAGCCAAACTGACTATCATCATTAGTATAAGTCACACTTCTTATACCATTCACAGCAGAAATAGTGCCAGTAGAACAGTTCCCATCAGGGTCGCAAAGCTCAAGAGCATCTCCTACGCTCACCGTAGAAGTAAACCGTTCCGAAGTGGTTCCGGTCAGAATATTATTGCTTGTATCAAGATTGGCACTTGGCACTTCACCGTAAGGTCCACGCTTTGCGGAGTGCAGTCCATGCGGGAAGGTGGATAGTTCTATAAACCAGTAATCCGGAGTTTCAGTCTGGGTAGGAACAAATCCCGGAACCGTGAAGGCAAAGTATCTGCGATTGAAAGGATCACTTGCATCTCTTTGTATCACCTTATCAGGATAAGTAGCAGGGTCATAGGTAAACTGTCTTCTCATCTCAGAATTACGGTTGATAGGATCGCCATCAAACGTCTGAGGAGCAGGATAGTAATATACATCCGGACCCGGACTTACAGGCTCGGGTAATTCCATAAATTTCTCAACAAATACCGCCTTGGTTGACTGACCATTAACAGTGATATTGGTAATAGGCGACTGAGTTCCTTCTGGCGGACCAATATGAACTACCTTGATGCTCATACCCGGCTCAGAATAGCTTCCACCTTTAGCAGTATTCACTGTCAGAGCACGATAAAGCGTGACCAGAACCGCATAATTAACATCTCCACCATCTTCCGTAGAATCCCAATCAAACGGAGCACTACAGATGTTAGTACCGCTACCAAGCCGAGAACACCAATCAGAAGCCATAAAGCTCATCTCATTCCCAAATCTCTCAGTATCCGCTGCGGTAGACCAATACCTCACGCTGTGGGTTCCTACTTGAGGAGAACCAGAACCCATAAATCCCAGGTCAAATATAGTAAATTCTGCGTCATCTATTTCTGGAGTAAGCTTGAGACCAAAGACAGCCAAACCGTTATTAAATCCAGCAAAGGCACCTGAGAAAATTATCGCATTATTTCTGACAAATCTCTCATCCCAGCTACCCGCGCTCATATTATAAATACTAGAAGCGTATTTGCTCTCAATTTCTTGATCTGAAGCATTAGCCACCTTCCGACCCGAAGCAATGGCATCTCTACGAGCCGGGTCAATGGGAAGCACGGGCTGGAGACTGACCGCGATTCTGGTATCAGCTCCCGGGTCCCCATTATAACCAGGAGCACCCGCGTCCGGGGTTACCCATAACTCACGAACATCCGTTTCCAGATTAACATCGCCGAGATGAACCGTAACATCAGAGGTGGGTGGGTCATAAGTGCTCAAATCAATCACCCGCTCAGTAACTCCACAAACATACAGCGGGAATACGAACAGGTTTAACCCAGTCTTAAACATTGACGTAGAGAAATTCCTAGCATTCGCATAGGCTCCTACCACCATTAAAGGCATAGGCTCTGCAGGATTATTAGTTCTGACCTTAAATTGCTGTATTCCAGGATTGCTGGACCAATCCGCACAAGGATTCCACCAGCGAGCCCTGATAATCTCCGGAGTCACCAGCCCGGAAGGCCAGGTAGTTTTAGTGGTAATTCTCCCCATCCGATTTTCTCCACGATGATCCAGACAAATACTGATAGAAACTTCTTCATCTCCAGTTTCCATTATCAAATCCATAAGGTCTGGAATATCATAAATATTTCTAAAGGAGAAAATCGCTAACCCTGCTCTTAAATGCACCGGCTCGGACAGAATTGTCCTGCCACGAACATTGGCCGGACTCGGATAAACAAAATTAGCCAGAGTGCTGGTAGAAATAGTTCCTACCACAAACATATGATACCGACCCTGGCGAGTGGTATTCCATTTGTTCAAATAACCTCTAGAATTGCTCATTAAGGAAAGACGGAGAAGCATATCCCGAGCATCTATATCATACCAGGAATGATATTGATAATTCTTGTAGTTATTCATCCGGTCATCAAGATCACAGCGAATATCTCCGCACTTAAATCCAATGCTAATCTGGTCAATGGGAAGCGGGTCAACCGTGGCGGTTAAGCTTCCATCCGGAGCAGTGAAGAAATGGCGAATGGTGCTTCCCTGAATAATCTGGACATAAGCTTTACCACGGTCGGTGGTCCCCACCTGCCAGTCAAGTTCATAAATATCAACTACCTGCAGGGTAATCTGACCCGGGGCTACTCCGGTGGTTCTGCTATAGGTATTACCACCAATATAACCACCACCCAGACCACCAATTCCGCCCTGCCACACAGGAGCAGATGCGGTGCCAGTGGTCATTGGCAGACCAGTTGAAGTATCAGAACCATTGCTGTTGCTGGCGGTAATATCACAGGTATAATCCATTAACTCCTGCAAAGAAGAATCCGGAGTGCAGTTTACATCCGGATAATCACCAGAAATATCAGCACAGGTATAAGTTACACTCGGACCCGAGCTCGGAGTACAAGTAATAGTGATAGAAGTGGGCTCATCACCAGCGGTATCATTAAACAAAATAGTGATTCCCTGGTCAGTATGGGCATTGAGACTAAATCTGGAACCAAAATCAAATGGGAAGACCTGACCAATCGCTGGCGCCAATCCACCAGTTACATTTACCGTCTCGCTATCACTTACCCCATTATAAGTAGCGGTAAGAGTACCGGTACAATCAACACCACCAGCAGTAAATAGACATGCACTTAAGCTACCGCAACTATTATCATCTGTAATGGTCGCAACATCACAAACCAGTTCAGTGCAACCATCATTCCAGGTAATGGTTCCACCTAACAATACTGTTTCACCATAACCCAGATTGATTGGACCCTCAGGTGTAAGGTCAACGGTTGAGACAAAGTCTCCATCATCAACTATTGCCAGAGCATCAGCAAAGCTATCTGAACTGGTTATGGTGCAGTCTGGTGGGTCACGGTCAGTACAATCATTAGCTACTGTTACACTTCCATCACCACCAGAACAAAGAGTTCCGCTTACACTGGAGCCAGTAGTCGCATCATCATCACTATCATTACAGGTCAAACCATTGCTCCAGGTATATTGACAGGTATAAGTACCAGAACTGTTTTCATTCATCTGGTCCGGGGTGCAGGCAATACCAGTCTTGGCGTCCGGATCTAATACCGATACATTACAGCTATATCCACTCGCACTTATCGTAGCATCCGGGTTCGCATCATTACCACAATCTATCCCGCAACTATAATTACCCGCACTACCTGTGCAGGTAACTCCATCGCTTACACTACTATCCGCAGTGCAATCATTATCACTATCATTACAGGTCAAACCATTGCTCCAGGTATATTCACAGGTATAACTCCCTGAATCTCCCTCAAACCAGCTCGCCGGACAATTAGTAATCCCTGTAATCGTGTCCGGATCAGTAACCGGAACATTCCAAGTATATCCACTTGCCGTAATCGTCGCATCCGGATTAGCATCATTACCACAATCTATCCCGCAACTATAATTACCCGCA
>CAZKMM010000057.1:0-15466 GCA_964553915.1 uncultured bacterium | reverse complement strand
CATCTCCTCCAGAGGCTTCATTTCCAGAATACTCAAACCTTTTTCCAGTTGAACATATTGAACAATCCCGGCGCGATGAATTAAAGGAGCTTCTTTATAGCCGGAATCTCTTTCTGGAAATACCACCCTATCCACTCCGATTTTCTCCAAAATCCGGGCGTGGTCCTCACTTAGCGCCTTGGCAATGATTCTTTTCACCTTCATCTCTTTAAGATAAAAAGCAGATAAAATGCTCGCTTCCAGTTTCTCGCCCAAACTGATTACCACCGCATCCATATTCTCCAAGCTGAGTTTTTCCAGGGTTCTTTTATCCGTGGCATCTGCAATTACCGCTCGGGAAACATAGGATTTGATTTGGTCAATTCTGTTTCGGTCATTATCCACCACCATCACCTCTGAGCCCAGTTCACTGAGCCGGAGAGCCAGATAATATCCAAAATTGCTTAACCCCAAAATTGCTACTTGAGCCATTTTTTCTCTCCTATCCTATCATAATTTCTTCTTCTGGATATTCAATTGCCACCGGCACCCGGCGTGCCTGTAAGGTGTAAATTAAGGTTAAAGGTCCCAGCCGACCAGTGAACATTAAAATAATAATTAAAATTTTTCCTAAAAAACTTAAATGAGAAGTGACCCCCAAACTCAATCCCACGGTTCCAAAGGCACTTATTGTCTCAAAAGCCAGGGTAAGAAATCTCCCCGCAACTAAATGATGAGAGCTTAATCCCCCTTCAAGGATTAAAAGGAGCAGGATAAAAACATTAACCAGCAAAAACCCACTGACCAAAAGCAGTAGTGCCCGGTCAATGGTCTCCCGGCTTAAGCTTCTCCCGAAAATATTTGGTCGCCGGCTCCTTCTAAATAAGCCCAGAGCAACGGTTAAAATCACTCCGGCACTGGTCACTTTAACCCCGCCGGCGCAGGAGCCAGGAGCACCACCAATAAACATCAAGCCGAGCAAGACCATTAAAGAAGCCTCACTTAAAGAGCCAATTTCTACGGTATTAAAACCAGCGGTTCGGGCGGTAATGGATTGGAAAAATCCTCTTAACACCCTGCCTTTAATTCCGAAATCCGCAAATGCCTGATTCCATTCAAAACCAATGAGCAAACCAGCTCCTAAAAAAATCAAAAGCCCGCTCATCAGCAAAACCATCTTGCTATGCAGGGTAAGTTTTTTTAATTTTTGCCTGCTCCTGAGCAGATGGGAAATTTCCAAAAGAACAAAAAAACCTATCCCCCCTAAAACAATTAATCCCATCATTGTCAGATTTACCAGAACACTATCTGCAAATTGAACCAGGCTCTCAGAATTCAGGGAAAATCCCGCATTGCAAAAGGCGCTTATGGAATGAAAAACCGCCTGCCACAATCTCTCCCCCGGAGGATAGGCTCCTCTAAAACCCCCAAATAAAAGCACCGCACCGATAAATTCAATCATAAACATAAAAAGCAGGGATTTTTTCAGCATTTCCCGAACAGAAATATCCCCCAGCTCAATAAAACTCTGGGAAACCGCGGTCTGAGCGGAAATACTCACTCTTCCCCGAAGCATAAAAATAATAAAAGTGCCAAAGGACATAATCCCAAATCCACCCAGCTGAATTAGAAGCAAAATCACCGCCTGACCAAAGCCGGTAAAATACCTGCCTGTATCCACAACAATTAGACCTGTCACACAGACCGAACTGGTAGCAGTGAAAAGCGCATCAAGATAAGAGATTTTTCCGGAATGGGTGGAGATAGGAAGATAAAGCAGAAAGCTTCCCACAAGGATTAAACTCCCAAAGCTGATAAATAACCATTCACCCGGGCTCCTTCGCCGGAGCCAGTTTAGAATAAAGCTCAATTCCTGAAAAATATAAGAAGATTTAAATAGCTTGTCAAAAGTAAATGGGAAATTTATTTCTCAAGCTCTTTTACCGCTTCCCGAAACGCCCGCACCATTTCATCATTTAAATCTACCAGATAGATTAACTCTATCTCCCGGTCAGCAAAATTTTTAATTGCCTCAACAATTGCTTTTGCAGATTCTCCGGGTGGAACCTTTCCCACCCCGGTTCCCATTCCCGGGAAAGCCAGGCTTTTTATCCCTTTCTTTTTTGCCAGTTTCAAAGCTGAGGTAGTGGCTCGGAAGACATTTTCCGCATTTGTTTTCTGGGCAGGCTTTTCCATTGTCGGAGCGTGAATTACATATTTACAGGGAAGATTTCCCGCACTGGTCAAAACCGCCTCTCCAATAGCAATGGGCGCCTGCGCCATTGCCTCTTTTTCAATCTTAGCTCCCCCTACCTTTTTGATGGCTCCTGCTACTCCCCCTCCCATTCTTCCCGCAGAATTTGCCGGGTTAACAATCGCATCTACCTCCAGCTCCAAAAGACTCTTTTTCTCCACAATAATCTTCATTCCCACCTCCTTATTTGATTTTTGATTTCCAAAGGTTTAAGGAAGTAGAGTGGAAAATTTCTGGTCATTTATTTCAGTTCATCCTCAATGGTTTTGAGGATCTGGTCTTTGACCAATTCTTCCAGAACATAATATTTTGCCTTCAGAGCCTGAGCCAGCTTTTTGCTTCTTCCAAAACTGCCCATTCTTTTCTCCTCCGCATCTATCACCAGCGAGCGGATTCGTTCTTCTTTTTGAATTAAATTGCAAATCTCATAAATCTCCCGATAGATTTCCCCGAACTGAGGACCCTCATAATATTTATTTCGGTCCAAGCCCACATTGGCTCTGCCATCTGTAACCACAATCAGCAGAGGCAATAAATCCGGTTCCCGGGCTAGTTCCCGCTTTAATAACTGATAAGCGGTAAGTAAACCATGCCCCAGGGGAGTTTTTCCTCCAGTGGGAAGCTCCTCCAGAAATTTTTTTGCCAGCTCTATGGAATTAGTGGGTGGAAGCAAAACATCTGCCCTCATTCCCCGAAAAGCAATCAGACCAACCTTATCCCGCTTCTGATATGCCTCTAAAAGCAGGGCAAAAATCGCTCCTTTGGTCTCACTCATTAATTTGGTGCCCATAGAACCAGAAGCATCTACCAGAAAGAGAAGTAAATTTGAGGTCTTTTTCATTCGGATTTTTTCCCGGATATCCTGATTTTGAATGTTAATTGCCAGACGGGTGCGAGGGCGATGTTTCTGGTAAGGAGCGGCTGCCCGCAGGGTAGCATCAAATGCCAGGTCATTATTCAGTCTTTGAGTGGTTGCCCGAACATAGCGTCCAGTTTTATTGGAGGTGCGGGTTAAGGCTCTGCGACCGGATTGATTCCGCTTTAAAGTATCCCGGGCAAACTTAATCTCTTTGGTGCTAATAGCAACCGGATTGCCAATTTTGAAAACCTGCTCCTGGCTGGGATTGCTTGCCCTTCCAGAGAGAATATCCGCATTGCTCGGATATGCCTGAGGCGGTCGCTCGGTTGGACTTTTAGTGTAAGAAGATTCAGAAGGAGCAGAGCCCACTCCTTCGGTTTTAGAAGAGGAATCCGAGTCTAATTTCTGAGTGGGGGTTTGCTCGGTTTCTCCATCGGCTTCCTGACCGTGCTGGGGGCGAGTCTCAGGTGTCATCTCCGCGGGTGCCCTTCTCCGATGAGCTAAAACCAGCTCTGAAGCAAGCATAATATCATCTTTATCTACCTCCAGCCTTCCTCTCCAGGCCGCGATGGTGCGGGCGGTTTTTTCAATCAAAATATCCGAGCGATGCCCGCTGACCATATTCATCATACTGAGCCAGGCAATTTCCTTGCGCTGAGCCTCGCTGATACTAACCCGGCTCAGTCGTGCCCGTGCCTCTAAAATCCTTTCCCGAAGCTGGTCATCCCTGGGCTTCCACCTCCTGATAAACCCTTCCGGGTCCTGGTCAAACTCCTCCCTCCTTCTTGCCACCTCCATCCGAAGATAAGGGTCATCAATCCCGGTCACCGAGACACAGAGACCAAACCGGTCCATTAACTGAGGACGAATATCACCTTCCTCCGGGTTCATTGTCGCGATCAAAAGGTAGTTGCTGGGATGAACAAAGCTGATACTCTCTCGCTCCACAATATTAACTCCGCTGACCGCGGTGTCCAGAAGAATATCTACCAGATGGTCTTCTAAAAGATTTACCTCGTCAATATAGATGATTCCCCGGTTGGCTTCTGCCAGAATTCCGGGCTGAAATCTTTTTTCTCCGGTCTTTAAGGCGTGTTCAAAATCAATGCTTCCCACCAGCCGGTCTTCGGTAGCATTCAAAGGTAGGTCCACCACCCGAACCGGGGATTTGGCTACCGGGAGCTTTTCTCCAGCTCTAAACCGCTCCAGACAGCTCTGGCACATTAAGCCCGGCTCATAAGGATGACAATGGAAGGGGCAATCTGCCACTTCTTCAATTTCCGGAAGCAGGCGAGCCAGAGCACGAACCGCGGTGCTTTTGGCAGTGCCTTTATCCCCCCGGATTAAAACTCCATTTAAAAGCGGATTTATTGCATTTAGAATCAGCGCGGTTTTCAGCAAATCCTGACCCACCAGGGCAGAAAAAGGGAAAACCGGCGGACGATATTTTTTCATCTTAATATCTGCTCCGGGCTCTTTCTGAAATTTGCTGGTTAATTAATTCCTCAACTTTTTTGAGGTCAACCCCCATATCTTCAAAGGGCTTTCTCCTCATCCGATGAGTAAAAGCCAGCTCTATGCAGTCATTGATGTCTTCTTCATTAACTTCTTTTCTCCCGAAAAACGCGGCCCGGGTCTTGGCCGCCTTGGTTAAAACCAGATCTGAGCGATGACCATCCACTCCCAGAGCAACAGAAATATTGGCAATCCGGAAGAGCATCTGGGGAGAAATTTCCACCCCCAGCAGAATCTCTTTTGCCTCCATTATTCTCCTTCCCAGCTTTTCATCCTCTTCTTTCCATTTTTCAATAAATTTTTCCGGGGCTTCTTCATACTCTGCCCAGCGTTTGATGATTTCCACCCTCTGGTCCGGGTCTCGGATGGTATGGATGTTGACACAAAGTCCAAACCGGTCTAAAAGCTGGGGACGAAGTTCTCCTTCTTCGGGATTCATTGTCCCGACCAGGATAAATTCTGCTGGATGGGTATAGCTTACTCCTTCCCGTTCCACAGTATTAACTCCCATTGCCGCGGAATCCAGAAGCACATCAACAATATGGTCATCTAAAAGGTTCACCTCATCCACATAAAGGATTCCCCGATTTGCCTCTGCCAGCACCCCGGGCTCAAATTTCTTTTCCCCTTCTTTTAAAGCGTGCTCTATATCCAGGGTTCCCACCACCCGGTCTTCAGTGGCATTGATGGGAAGGTCCACCACCCGCATTTTTACCTTTTCTGTTTCCAGCTTTCCTTCCTTTTCCAGTCGTTCCTGACATTCCGGACAAAGCTTGGAAGGAATGGAAGGGTCGCAACGAAATCTGCATCCTTTAACCACCTCAATCTCAGGAAGCAAAGATGCCAAAGCTCTCACTGCGGTGCTTTTGGCAGTGCCTTTTTCTCCCCGAATTAAAACCCCGCCCAGCTTGGGATTAATCGCATTGAGGATTAACCCCAGCTTCATTTTTTCCTGTCCAACAATGGCACTGAAAGGAAAAACTTTCCACTCTTTCATTGGTTAACTCCTCTAAGGTTTTGTAATTGAGAACTCTCCATTGAGTTTATTTAAAGGGACCAGTCATTGCAAAAAAAGATTTAATCTTCTCGTTAGTTTCCCGAAGCCTCTGGGACAAAGTCCGCACCAGGCTCCAGAGCAGTTTATAAGCCAGCTCTTTATCCTCACTGAGCAGTTTTTCAAAATCGCTTCTATCAATTACCATCAGGTCAACATCAGTGTTGGCAATGGCATGGGCACTTCTTGGCTCATCATCAATCAGGCTCATCTCTCCAAAATATTCTCCTTTTTTCAAAACCCGGAGCGCCTCCTCCCCTACTCCGGAAATAATCTTGCTGATTCTTACTTCCCCCTTTAAAATCAGATAAAATTTATCGCCTTTCTCTCCTTCCCCAAAAATTTCCTCCCCGGCTTTAAAGCTTTCTTTAGCAGAAATTCCAGTAATTTTCCCCAGTTCATCCTTGCTCAACCCTTTAAACAGGTCAGTTTTTCGCAAAAGCTCTAAATCCAGCGCCATCAAGATTATTTTAACAGGAAAAAATAGTTTTACAATTTTAAAGGATATTTCAAGAAAAAATTTACAGGTAAAACTTGCAATTACTTTAAAAATTTATAAAATAAAAAAGATGCTGGATAGTGCGGTATTGGTTTTGAACCGAAGCTGGATGCCGGTGCATATTACCACGGCCCGGAGAGCCTTTTGTATGCTCTATCTTGGGGTAGCAAAAGCAGTTAATGAGCAGTTTGAGATGTTTAATTTTGAAGACTGGTCTCAGCTCAAGCCCAGAGATGGCGAGCCAGTGGTGGGATTGGTTAATGGCGTGCTTAAAGTTCCCAAAGTTATCGTGCTTTTGACCTATGACCGGCTTCCCAAAAGAGCAGTGCGCTTCAGCAGAAAAAATATCTATCTGCGAGATAAATATACCTGTCAATACTGCGGACGAAGATTTCCTCCCAGCGAGCTGAACATTGACCATATTATTCCCCGCTCCCGGGGTGGTAAAAGCACCTGGGAAAATGTGGTCTGCTCCTGTCAGGAGTGCAATCGGAAAAAAGGAGGTCGCACCCCGGAAGAAGCAGGAATGAAGCTGATTCGCAAGCCAAGGAAACCCCGCTGGACTCCTTATCTTGGTTTCAAATTTGACCCCAAAGCCTACAAAGAATGGATACCTTTCCTGAATTTCATTGATGTTGCCTACTGGAATGTGGAATTAGAAGAATAAGGATGAACCTCCGCCTCTCTTTATTTTTGCTTTTAATTTCTCTGTCTCTTACCTGCTCCCGCTCCTCAAATGACCGGGAAATACGAAATCTTTTAAATCAGATGAAAGCTCAGGCAGAGGCACTGGATACCAATGCTCTCTGTTCCCACATCTCCCGTCATTATCAAGACCGCTCGGAAAATAATTATTTTATTGTTTGCAACCTGCTCAAACGTTATTTAACCGGGCTGGATGCTCTGGAAGCAGAATTAAATATTCTGGAAATCTCGGTTTCAGAAAAGCAGGCAAAAGCAGAACTGGAGCTGGTGGTGAGGGCAAACCGGGGTAATAACACTTATTATATTTTAGGCAGTGACCGGGTTCCGGAATATCCGGTGGTCTGGTTTAACAAAGAAAGGGGAAAATGGAAGATTGTTCGGGTAGAAGGTATTTCTTCTGGGTCCGAAGAAAGCTGGTGGTAAGATTTTAATTTCTCACCCCTAAAAAATCTGTTAAAATAAAAAAATGAAACTTAAAGTTCTGGGAAGCCTGGGAGGAAGAATTCCCGGCCAGCAATTACCCGGCTTTTTAATTAATCAAGACCTGCTTTTAGATGCTGGAAGCGCCGGAGCAAGCTTAAGCTGGGAAGAACAAAAAGAGATAAAATACCTGCTCTTATCCCATGCTCACCTTGACCATCTTTATGGTCTGGCAGGGCTTCTGGAAAACCGGCTCTATCTGGAAGTTGATTTCCCCCTAAACCTCTATGCTTCTGAGCCTGCCATTCAGATTATTAAAGAGGACTTCCTTAATGAAAGTATCCTGAGCCCGGCTCTTTTAAGGAGACTTAAAGAGCTTTTGATTTTAAACCCGCTCCAGCCGGGGAAAACCTATCAGGTGGACAATTATTCTTTTAAAGCAATTCCAGTTAATCATTTTTCCGGGGCAGTGGGATTTTTCCTGAGCCAGGGAGAGAATACCATTCTTTACACCGGTGATACCGGTCCTACTGAAAGAATCTGGCAGGAGGCAAAAAATTATCCCCAGCTTAATTTGATTATTTGTGAGGTGAGTTTTCCCAACCAGTTGAATGATGTGGCTCTTGCCAGCAGGCATCTCACTCCCAGCCTGCTCAAAGACGAGCTGGAAAAAGCCGGTTTAAAGAATAAGGTAATTTATCTTTATCATTTAAAACCTGCTCATATTGACCTGCTCTTTCAGGAATTAAGCGAAATCCAGGACTACGACCTCCGGCTTTTAAAAACTGGCTCAGAATTTGAACTGGAAAAATCACCTGAAACCGGAGCAAAGTCCCGGGGGAAGCCTGAGAGCGAAAGTCCCCGGGTGCCCAAATTTGACCGGGAAAAAGACCTTTACGAGCAAAGAAAAAATCTGGAGCAGGAATTCGGAGTCAGATTTGAGCCCGGAGAGATTATTTTTGAGGAAGGGGAGCCGGGAAAACTTCTTTATATTATTGAGGAGGGACAGGTAGAGCTATACCGGATGGTTCTGGGCAGGAAAAAGGTTTTAGCCATAGCTGGAGCCGGGGATATATTTGGAGAGGTGAGTGTATTTTTTAATAAGCCCCGGGAGGTATCTGCCCGGGCTTTAAGCGAGGTGCGGGCATTTGCCTTTGACCGCACCGCTTTTGAACTTTTAATTCGGAATAACTACGGCATTGCCCTGAAAATCATCCGGATGCTCGCCCAGAGGCTTCAAGAAGCTGACATTCACATTGAAAATTTGCTTTATCAGGACAATGAGAGCAAACTTTTAAACACCCTGATTCGGGCAGTGGAGGATGAGGGAATAGAAACCCGAGCCGGATATTTACTCCGCTTAACCCCGGAGCAACTGGCAATGCGCACAGACCTTTCCTCCCAGGAGATGAAAAAAATCTTAACCGGCTTGATTCAGGCAGGATTAATTTCCTTCCAGCAAGGATTTTTTAGAATTCCAGACCTGAACCGCTTAAAAAGACTGCTGGAATATCTGGAGCTAAAAGAGGAATTTGAGCCCATAGAAAAATTTGCTTCTCGTTATTTCTCCAAATCCGAGCAATAGCGCCTGATTATCTCATCAATCACCGAGGTGGTGGAGCGACTTTTATATAACGGAATTCTCCGAACCACCCCGCCCCGAGAACGAACCAAATCCGCTCCTACAATCTCCTTTAATTTCCAGTCCGCACCTTTTACCAGAACATCCGGCTCCAGCTCTTTAATCAACCTCTCCGGGGTCTCCTCATTAAATAAAACCACATAATCCACAAACCAGAGGGAGGAAAGAATTTCTGCCCGTTCTTTTTCCGGAAGAATCGGTCTTTTTTCTCCCTTAATTTTTTTGACCGAGCGGTCAGAATTGAGCCCCACCACCAGAATATCTCCGAGCGATTTTGCCTTTTTCAAATATCGGATATGTCCAAGATGCAAAAGGTCAAAACAGCCATTGGTAAAAACCAGCTTTTTGCCCTGCTTTCTCCATTTTTTTCTAAGCTCTTTTAATTTTTTTAAGCTTATAACCTGCCCGGGCATTTTTTCTCTCCTTGATTTTTTTATCCGAGAAGTATATCTTATTTTAAACCGCTTTCCTGCTCAGTAAAAATGGAGAAAAAAATATGAAAAAAATAACTATCTTAATCATCTGGGGATTCTTTTTGGTTTTTTCCTGCCAGACTCAGAGCGAGCAAAGCCAGCCCATTCCACCGGAAATCAAAATTACCCTGGGAGAAGAATCAGAAGAATCCGGAAAGGTGGAGGTAAAACCGGAAAAACCCTCTCCCGAGCCAGAAAAACAAAAACCGGCAGAGGAAGAAAAAGCTCCTCCACTACCAGAGAAAAAAGAAATAAAACCTTCTCCTGCGGAGAAACCCTCTCCTCAAACTCCCGGATTGAAAACCACAGAGAGCCTGATTCAACTGATGGACAAAGAGTTAAAAAGCTTTGGCGGATGGAGAGCAAATGACCTGCTCTTTGGCAGAATCTTTCATAACCGAAAATATGAGCAGTTGGGGGTATTGGAAGTAATCCGTCATTCGGTTCGGGTTTTGAAAAGCGAGATTGCCCGGGCCGGGGTCACTGACCAGTTTGACCCGGACCTGGCACTGGCAGAAGCGGATTTCTGGAATGACCCGAGCAAATTCTGGTTTCCCAGTGCGGAGAGTAAGTTCCGCGAGGGGGTTTCTGCACTGAAGAGATACCGCTCTCGCTTGGAGCGTGGAGAGGCAAGGTTTTACCCTCGCTCGGATAATCTTTATCAGCTTTTGAGTGAATACGCCCGGATTCTGGGTGATGTTCATTATCAATTGATTCGTCAGGATGTGGGCTGGTTTGAGATAGACAACTGGTTTTTTTATGCCCGGGGCGTTGCCAGAGCAATGGAACAGGTTTATCTGGCGATTCTGGAGGATTTTTCTGAAGAAATTAAAAACCGGAAACTGGAAAAGCTTTTTCAGGAAGCAATTGCAGATTTTCATCAGGCTTCCCGGCTCAATCCCCTGATGGTCCTCAACGGCGACCCGGATGACCTTCGGGCAAACCACCGGCTTAATCTTGCCTCTTTTATCTCTGACGCAATGGGAAAAACCATTACCATTATGGAAACCATTCGGAAATGAGTTCGGAAAGAAGAGCTCGGGATTATCTGGAAGAGATTGAATCCCAGCTTAAAAACAGATTTGACGGAGAGGGAGAGGTAAGATTTTTCCGAGCCTGCGGTCGCCTGGACTGGCTCGGCTCTCATACTGATTATAATCTGGGCTTAATTTTAGCTTCCACGGTAGACCGGGAGATTATTGCTGGTGCCCGGCTTCGGGAAGATGGGGTTTTAAATCTTTATACCCTGAATCTGGAGCAAGAAATCCGGCTCAATATTGACCAGCTTTTTCCAGACCCGGCTCATAGCTGGGCAAATTATCCCAAGGGAATTATCTCGGAATTAAAAGCATCAGGAATTGAAGTGCCGGGACTGGACCTGGTGGTTTACAGCGAGATTCCCATTGGAGCTAACCTTTCCAGCTCCGCGGCTCTGGAAGCGGTCAGCCTGGAAGCAATTCTGGGGCTTTTAGAGGCTCAAATGAGCAGGTGGGAGCGGATACAACTCTGCTATCGGGCAGAGAATAATTTTGTTGGGATGCCCTGCGGGATTTTGGACCAGTTTACCGTTTATCAGGGGCAGAAAGACACCGCAATTTATCTGGACTGTGATACCCTTTACTGGGAGAAGATTCCGGTTCAATTTGAACAAATCCAGCTTCTGGTGGTTGATTCTGGCAGAGGCAGGGAGCTGGTAAAAAGCGAGTATTCCCGGCGGAGAGAGGAATGCAGGCAGATTTATCAGATTCTCCGCGAGAATGGATATAAAATTGCTCATCTCAGCCAGCTGAAATCAGAGGAGTTAAAAGAGATAGAACCCCTGCTGGATGAAGTTTTATTTCGTCGGCTCCGTCATATCATTACAGAAAATCAGCGGGTAAAAAAAGCCCGGGGGCTTCTTTTAGAAAAGAATTATCCTGCCCTGGGAGAGCTTTTTACTGAGGGATATTTAAGCTCAAGCCGGGATTATGAGAACTCCCTCCCGGAGCTGGATATACTGGCAAAGCTTTTAAACCAGCTTTCCGGTCTCTTGGGTTTGAGAATTGCTGGTGCCGGCTGGGGCGGGTGTATGGTGGTGCTGGTTAGAGGATTCAACCCTGAGGAGATGGAGGTAATCAAGCGCAGGTATCAGGAAAAAACTGGTCTGGAGATGAAATATTTTTTGGTTGAAACTGGAGATATTCCCGGAGAGCTTGAGAGGTGAGAATTGCCCGGGAAATTCGCTTCATTTCGCTGGCTTATTCTATTCCAGCCCGGTCGGACTCTGGCAGGAATCTCCCGAGCACTGGGAGAGGCACTCAGCTTACTGGAGCAGGAGGTTTTTTATCTGGACATCTCTGATTTAACTCCGGAGCAAATTATCCTCCAGGCTCGCCAGATTCAGCCCCGGCTCATCCTCTCCCCAGATAACCTTTTAAATCATCCCCTGCAAAATCATCTGGAAGAATTATTAGCAGAATTAAAAGCCTGGTATTTATGCTGGTTTGTTGACCATCCTTTTGGGTTCAATCCGCATCTAATTCCCAGAGAATCCTCTGTGATTTTCTGCTGGGATTCTGCTTATCTTGACCAGCTAAAAAAATTTACTCAAATTGAGCGAATTTATCATCTCCCTTTAGCAGGAGAGAATAATTTTAAGAAAAAAAGCACCAGAGCAGGCTGGAAGGTGAGCTTTCTGGGAAGCCTGAGCTATCAAAACTCTTTTTTAGATGACCTGCTTGTTTCCTGCCCCGAGCTTTTTGAGCTGGCAGAATTTTATCTGGAAAAGGCAAAAAAGTCCCTTTCCCAAGACCGCCTGAAGCTTGCGCAAGGGATATTATCAGCAAAAACCGGGGATTGGTATCAAAAACTTGAGCCTTTTTATCAGGAGGTGGTGAAATTTGCTCTGGGATATTATGCGGATAAGCAATTACGGAAAGCTCTTGCAGAAGCCAGTCCCTTCAGGCTTACTGTCTTTGGAGATGAGGGCTGGAAGGAGCTGGGAGAGAAGATAGATTTTCAGGGGGCAGTTGATTATTCAGAACGGTTTGAGGTTTATTCCAAAAGTGAGCTCAACCTTAATCTTCATCAATCCCAGTGCCGGAATGGATTAAATCAGAGGGTTTATGAAGTTCCCCTTGCTGGAGGCTTTTTAATTACTGACTTTCGTGCGGAATTGGAGGGATTTGATAATAAAAACTGGATATGCTATAAATCCTTTCAGGAACTCAAAGATTTAATTTTTTACTGGCTGAAAAAACCGCGGGAAAGAATGAAAATAATAAACTCGGCCCGAAAAGAGATTATCTCTTCTCATCTTTTCTTGCATCGGGGGGAAAAAATTCTGGAAATCCTAACAGGAGAAATTCAGATATGAATCAGATTAAAGGCTCTTTGTTATTGGAAATTGCCCGATTAATTCGGGCAAACAAAGACCGAAACTGGGATAAATATCTTACCGAGCAGGACAAGGAGATTATCTTCAGCAAGGTGCTTCCCAGCAGTTGGTATCCGCTGGAAACTTATGAACGGGCAAATTATGCCATTTTTATTGAAATCGGTCAGGGTAAACTGGAAAATGCTTTTACCTGGGGCAGGTTTGTGGGTGAGGATATTATCAAGAAATTTTATTCTCGCTTAGCAGAAGAGCAAGACCCGTTTTCTGCCCTGAAACGATTTGCGGTTTTCCATACCCTCTGGTTTAAATTTGATGAGCAGGATTTTAAATTAATTGACCTGAGGCAAACCGCGCCCAAAGAAGTAGAAGCAAAAATCGCCACCCCAGCTTATACCCCTTATTTTGAAGCTTATACTTATCAGTTAATGGGAACCTTTGAAAGGCTTTTAGAGCTAAATGGTGCCCAAAACATAAAAATAGAAATCACTGACCATAATTGGGAGGGAGAAAATCCCTTTTCGGTTATAAGAGTTCGCTGGGAGTAAAAAAGGAGGAAAAAATGGCAGAGGAAATCTATGAGAAGCTGGCAGAAAAAATCTTCTGTAAAGGCTCAAAGTTCATCCCAGAGCTTTTTAAAATGATTGCAGATGAAAAAGAGGCTCAGCTTATGCTTGCCCTTCCGGGAACCGTGCCGGAATTAAAGGAAAAGCTGGGCTGGGAGGAGAAGGAAATTGAGCAGATGCTTAATCAACTTTTTAGAAAAGGAGTGGTTTTTAAATCCAAAAAGCCGGAGGGCACTAAATACCGGATGTGCCGGGACCTGGGACAATTCCACGATGCCTCCATTCTCTGGCCCGAGGCACCTCAGGAATTTCTTGACCTCTGGCAGAAATATATGGAAGAGGAATGGCCGGAATATTCCAAAATGGTGGAAAAAATTATGCCCAAGCCTTTCACCCGGGTAATTCCCATTGGTCAAACGGTCAGCTCCCGAAATCAGGTGCTGGCTTTTGAAAGTCTGGAAGAAATTATTGACCAGAGTCCCAAATTAGCAGTGGCTAAATGCACCTGCAGAACCATTGCCCGAAAATGCGATAATCCAGTAGAAGTATGCCTGCAGGTGGGAAGAGCTGCTGAATACACTCTGGAGCGGGGAACCGGAAGAGAAATCAGCAAGGAAGAAGCCAAGCAAATTCTCCGGGAGTGTGAGGAACGGGGACTGGTTCATATCACAATCAACCGCACCAGCGGATATCATTTTATCTGCAACTGCTGTGAATGTTGCTGTCAGGTCCTTCCTCTTTTAATCAAAGAAGGAAGAAAGCTCTGCGACCCGAGCCGGTTCCAGGCAGAGATTGACCAGGAGAAATGCACCGGCTGTGAAATTTGCCTGGAGCGGTGTCATTTTAATGCCCTGCAGATGGTAAGTGAGAATGGAAGAGAAGTTGCCCAGGTTCTAGCGGAGAAATGTATGGGCTGTGGGCTTTGTGCGATTAAATGTCCGGAAGAAGCTATCAACTTAATAGAGGTGCGGGAAAAGGAATTTATCCCGGCTTAAAATATTTTCTCTCTCCGGGCAGTGTCTCCAGCTCCTCTACAATGAACGGAGCAGAAAAGCCGAGCAATCTTTCCCATAATTCCCTGCTTTCCATACACAGATAAATCAGCACCCGGGAATGATGCTGGCGGATTCGCTCAATTAACTGCTTAAAAAATCTCTCCCGCACCGGGCGAAGATAACGGAGTTTGTTATCTTTTCCCGGAAAAAGCTCCTCTGCCAGAATTCTGCTTTGAGGATGTCTTTCTTTAATTATTCCTGCCAGCCGGGAGGGATAGCGAAGTCCGCCCAGGCTGAACCAGACAATCTGGCTCTTTTTTACCTTTTGAAAAATCCGGTCAATGAGATTAAGATAAGGCTCAACTCCCAGACCGAGCAAAATCGGGTCAAAATGAAATCCCACCCAGAAGCCTTTTTCTGAAAGAATCCGGGCAGATTCTATCCTCTGTGAGATGTCAGCAGTGCCTTTTTCCTCCTGCTCATCTAACGGAGAAGGATTCACTGACCAGCTCACCACTAAATTTTCCACTGGCTTAATTTCGGAAAAAATCTGGATATGGTTGGATTTGGTTTTTAATTCTAAAATCAAATTTTTTCTCTGCTGGAAAAATTCTATCAATTTCTGAGCATAGCCCAGCTCCGGCTCCAGCTCCAGGCTATCTGCCAGCTCTCCGGTTCCCAGCCGGAGCTTTCTCTCTTTCGGGAATTCCTCCAGCTCCTTAAATAAATCTTCCAGATTAAGGTAAACCTGAATTGGGTAGGCATCTAAATATCCCTGAAGAATGCAATAACTGCAATCATAACCGCATCCCACCACCGGGCTTAAAATCCAGTAGCCACACCGAAAATATCCCCGGGTGCAGGGGCAGGGCTCAAAAAATCTCCCCTTAAAATAATCCAGATATAAACTCTGCTTACCCGCTCCCAGGGGGTCAGGCTCTGCCTGGAGAAGCTGGTTTGCTTCTTTTATATCTTTAACCTTTAAAATTTCTCCGGGCTGAAATTTTTCTATTAGAGACCGGGCTCGGGAATCTTTTTCCGCCTCTTGAGAAAGAAAAATCCGCTTAATCTTCATCATCATTGAACTCAAAAAGTTTTTTCCAGAGGGGGTGCTCCACTGCTTTTAGCAGGT